>CAYTVQ010000039.1:0-13977 GCA_964441615.1 uncultured Caulobacterales bacterium
AAGCTGCGCAGCTTCCTGGATAATTGACAGCCCCAGCTGATTGGAGCGCTACCCGGGTCTGTCAGGTCCACCCGTTATGGTCCAGTCGAGTGAGTTGAAGGGTCGTGCGTAAGCTGATTTCTTGTCTTGCCGCATTCGCGTTGACGGCCTGCGCCGACGATGGCGGGGGCGGGTCGCCGCCAGGGACGTCGACTAATTTGGCGCCCATCGCTGACGCCGGCGCCGACCAGAGCGTCAACGAGGGCGCTCCAGTGACGATCGACGGCGCCGCCAGCCGCGATCCGGACGGGTCGATTGTTTCCTATGCCTGGGTGCAGACGAGCGGACCCGCAGTTGCGGTGTCGAACACGGTTACATTCACGTTCACCGCGCCCTCCGTCGATACGGCGCAGACGCTCGTCTTCACGTTGACGGTACGCGACAACGCAGGCGCAACGTCTACGGACAGCGTTGCAGTTACCGTCAATCCGCTTTCGGCGACCGTCGGCACGACGAGCGGCTTCTATCAGGGCGACGCCGGGACGCCCGGCGTCGTCAGTTTCAAGGGCATGCGCTATGCGGCGCCGCCGACAGGGCCGCGCCGCTGGCGGGCGCCCGAGAATCCGACCGTCCCGCCGGGCGTCGTCCCTGCGCTCGCCTTTGGCGCGATCTGCCCGCAGCTCGCCAACCCGATCGCGCCAGGGGGCGCCCCGCCTGGGACCCAGGACGAGGACTGCCTGTTCCTCAATGTCTGGACGCCCTCGGTTTCGCAGACGGCGAACCTGGCTGTCATGGTCTGGATCCACGGCGGCGGCTTCAACACCGGCTCGAGCACGATCGCCGCTTATGACGGCGCCAGTTTCGCACGCGACCAGAACGTCGTGCTTGTCAGCGTCAATTACCGGCTGGGGCCATTGGGTTTCATCGCCCATCCGCAGCTTCGGGCGGAATCGGCGGCGAACGCGGCTGGCAATTACGGACTAATGGATCTCATCAAGGCGCTCGAATGGGTGCGCGACAATATTCGCGGCTTCGGGGGAGACCCCGCGCGCGTGACGATTTTCGGGGAATCGGCGGGCGCGGTCGCTGTCTGCCATCTTGTCGCCTCGCCTCCGGCGCGCGGGCTGTTCCTGCGCGGCATCATGCAAAGCGGCGCATGCGCCGCCGACCTTCTGCCGCTCGATGTGCCGCCGCTAAGCCTCGCCGACAGCGGCCTCAAGCAGGGCCTGCGCGCGCAGGGGTTGCTCTCCTGCAATGGGGCTTCGGACCCTCTCGCCTGCATGCGCGGAAAGAGCGTTGCGGAGATCTTTACAGCGCTTGCGCCCGCAACAAGCCAGCTGTTCCAGGCGGGAGAGAATTACGCACCGATCGTTGACGGCGCCGTCCTGACGGGCCAGCCGCTCGCCACGCTTCAGTCTGGCGCCGCCGCGCCCACCCCGCTCCTCATCGGAAGCAACGATAACGAGATTGCCTTGTGGCGGCCGCTTTATCAGGCGGGGGTTGATACGCTGGTCGAGTATCTCAACTATCTCGAGCTGCTCGATTTCGACCTCAATTCGACGCTCGACTTTCCGTCAGCGCAACTTCTCGCCCTCTATCCGGCGGCGACCGATGCAGAGGCGCTGCCGGCCTTCGAACGATTCCGTACGGACATCACTTTCGTCTGTCCGGCCCGACGGTCGATCCGGGCGCGGACGGCGACAGGCGTGCGCGCCTACCTCTACGATTTTGCCCGCGTGCCGCCGCTTCTCACGCCGGTTGGAGCGGTGCACGCGGCCGAGATCGCCTACGTGTTCAACAATGTGCCGTCGCTCGGCTATGTCGCCGCCGATCGCGCGCTAGCGACGTCGGCGCAGACTTACTGGGCGAATTTCGCGAAGTTCGGGGACCCGAACGCCGGCACGCTCGTCGCATGGCCGGAATACGCGCTCGCGACAGATCGGCATCTGGAACTGGATGCGCCGATTACCGACAGCGCCAACCTGCGTAAAGCGGCGTGCGACTTTCTCGATACGTTGTAGGATGCGCCCCTACATCACGAATTCCGCTTCATGGTGCGATTTCAGGAAAGTCACCATCTCGTCATATGCCGTTTTTTCCAGCTCAATCATCGCCTCGATCTTTTCTTCCGGCGCGCCCGCGTTCTTGAACTTTAGGTAGATGCGGTTGATCGCCTGGCGGTAGTGGCGCATGCGGGCGGTCTCCCCTTCGACCTGAAAGCCTTCCTCAAGCGTGCGCACGCTCAGCGCCAGAAACGCCGCCCACAAGCCGGCGACCTGAACAAGGGGCTGCTTGAACCAGGCCTGGTTGGCGATTGCGCCAATGAAGACCACTGCGTCAAACAGCAGGATCGACATTACGAGCATCATCGCGAGCCCGGCGAAGAATTTCGCCTGCCGCGCCGGCGCATTCGAGAACAGACTGCGCTTCTCGCTGAGGAGAAGATTGCAGTAATCGATCTGGCGGCGGAAACGAAGCGTTTCGTAGGCGCTGAAATACTCTTCCAGAAGCGAAGCTTCGGCTGCAAGCCTTCGCTGGCGGCCCGGAAAAAAAACCCCGTCGCCGAAATCATCCGATTCGATTAATGCGTGAAATTCCGCCTCAAGGCGGCTCAGAAAGTCGGCCTTGAGTTTCTCAAGCTCGATCTCGCGGCGCTCCAGATACGCAGCCGTCCTTGCTGGGTCCGCGGCAGCCTCGACAATATCCGCCGCGTGCGCGACATATCCTTGAAAATGAAACTGGCGCAGGCGCTCCGTGGCGAGGCGATCCGTCAGCCACCGGATTTTTCTTTTGCGGTACATGACGCCCATGACCGCGATGGCTACCGAGCCGATGCCCGCCACGGCGCCGATGATCGAAATGACGCGGATGACCGTGTCGCTGCTGTTCAAATAGAGTTCCGAGCTGGCTGCAAGAAGCAATGCAAGCGTGGCGAGAAAAACCGCGAATACGCCCCAGGTGCGGCTCCGGGTCTTTGAGATGTTGGCGCGGCTGTCATGGCCGGTGAAAATCTGGCGCAAGGCCGGGTTGTCGAGAGCGAAGAAGACCCGCGGAAAGGCGCGGCGCGCCATGGCGAGGTCCGGGTCGTCGGCCAGGAGGTCGGTGTTGAACTGCTGAACCATGCCGCCCCGGGGTCCGATCGGCCGTATGCGCCTTTTTTGCCCGTGCGCTCTTGCCGCCGGGCCGGCTTACTACCAAAGCTCGCGCCATTAAGGTAGTTTCCGGCGCGCGGGAGAGGGAAAAATGCCGGACGTCTTCATTTCCTATAACCGGGAAGACCGTGAGGTCGCGCGCGAAGTGGCCGCCGGACTCGAGGCGGAGGGCTTTTCCGTCTGGTACGACGCGGCCCTTCGCGCCGGCGAGTATTATGAGGAAGTGACCGAGAGCAATCTGCGCTCGGCCGGCGCCGTCGTCGTTCTATGGTCGAAACGGTCAGCCAGCTCGAAGTGGGTTCGTGCTGAGGCGACGGTCGGCGAGCGCAGTTCAATCCTGGTGCCTGCGCTCATAGAGGAATGCGAACGGCCCGTCCGCTTTGAACTTCTGCAGACGGCGGATCTGACTCGCTGGCATGGCGATCGCAACGATCCGAACTGGCGCGGTTTCGTTGGCGACGTGCGCGCGGCGATTAGTCGCCGCAGCGCTCCGTCAACGCAGAACCAGACACAGGCCCGTGCCCCGGCGCCGGCGACGCCGTCGCCAGCAGCGCGCGCAGACGCGGCCAATATCGAGACAACATTCTGGAATTCGATCAAGGACGGAACGGAGCGCGCCGATTTTGAGGCTTACCTTGCGCGCTACCCCAAGGGTCATTTTGCCGACCTCGCGCGAAACCGCCTGGCGGTGCTCGATCGCGCGGCAGGTCCAAAGACGGCGTCGCCCCTGCGCCCGGCGCCGGCGACCGCGGCGCAAAAGCCGGCCCAGATGCAGCCAAAGCCGCGGCCTGTCGCGCCAAAGGCCGCGACGAACCCGGCCCCAACAAAAGCCAAGGGCGGCCTTGGCGCAATTCTGATTGCGGGTGCAGTAGCGGCGATCGCAGCGACCGGCGTCGCAGCGTATTTCATGACACGGACCAAGGATCCGGAGGCGCAGGCGGCGGCTTCGATTGGCGCAACGACCGCAAAGGCGGATGCGGAGGAGGCGTCGCTACCAACGGAGGCCGCCATAGAGAGCGCGCCGGCGCCCGTGACGCTTCCGGGCGAGCCGCCATCGGAGCCGGCCGTGGACGCATTTGCCGATAGCGGCGCGCCGCGCGCTGAAGAGCCGGCCGGATCGGCCTCTGCCGAGCAGCTTGCGGAGGCCACGCCAGCTCCCGTTGCGCCGACAAAGCCATCGACTCCTGCTGCGCCAGCTGGGAATACTGCGCGCGACTGCGACTCCTGTCCGCTGATGGCGTCACTTCCCGGCGGTGTCTTCATGATGGGGTCCCCCGAGGGAGAGCCGGGGCGCAATCCCTATGAGGGACCGCAACACGAAGTGGCGATCAAGCCGTTCCGTATTGGCGTCTACGAGGTGACCGTCGGCGAATGGGGCCAGTGCGTCGCCGCGGGGACCTGCGCCGCCAAGCCCGGCAGCGATCAGACCATGCCGGTGCTGCGGGTCTCATGGAACGAGGCGAAGGCCTATGCGCGCTGGCTTTCTGGAAAGACAGGCAAGAGCTATCGCCTGCCGACGGAAACCGAATGGGAATACGCCGCTCGCGCCGGGACTACAGGCGCATGGCACTGGGGCGACCGCTTCGATGCGACGAAGCTCGCGCGCGTTGAAGTGAGACCCGTCGGCTCATTCGACCCCAACCCGTTTGGGCTGCATGACATGCTGAGCAATGCGCGCGAATGGGTCGAGGACTGCTACGCCAATAACTTCACCGAGACCCCGCGCGACGGGTCAGCTGCACGGAATGGGGATTGCTCCGTACGCGTCGTCCGCGGCGGCGGCGCGTCGAGCCAGCCCAATGACACCCGTGTCGCCAATCGAATCCGTAACAAGCCTGGCGATCAGATCCGGTATATGGGCTTTCGCGTCGCGGCCGATTGAACCAGACAGTCAGCCGCGCGCGCGAGTGAGCATTGCCGTCATGACGACGCGATAGGCGAGACGGCCGATAATGGTGGCGATGGCGGCGCCCTCGGCGCCAAACCTCAAGAGAAACGCGACGAGGAGTCCGAGATAGAGGACGCCGACGATTGCGCGCGCGCCAAGGACCGCGCCGGGCCTCCCAAGCGCCAGCATGGCTGGTTCCTGGGCGAAGCCCCAGAATTCAATGGCGGCGGCGATGGTCAGCAGCAGGAGCAGGTTGCTCGCGAAGGCGAATTCGGCGCCAATAATGATTGTGAGCAGCTGCTTTCCGGCGAGTGCGACGAATGCGATCGCCGCGAGCCCCAGCGCGCCGGCGACCAGCGAGAGCTTCGAGACAAGCCGCGTCGTCCCCTTGCCGCCTTCACGCAAGGCCGCCTGCGTCAGTTCCGGAAAAGCCGCGCGCGCGAGAGAGACCACGGGTTTCGAGAGCGATTGGGCGAGCTGCATCGCGACGCGATAGGCCCCCGCCGCAGCCGGTCCGACGCCCCAGCCGACCGCAAGTGTTCCGACATGCTGCCAGAGAAAGCTGACCGAGGAAGAGAAATTGGTGAACCACGAAAAGCGCCAGATATCCGGGTTGTGCGCGGATATGCCGGCGAATTTCAGCCTGATCAGAGGATCGCGCGAACGTCCCCGCTTCAAGATGATCATCGCGGCCGACCATACGGCGAGGGTCGTAACGAGCTCCGCCAGCGCCCACGCAATCAGGAAGCCCTCGACTGTAGGCGCAGCAAGATAACAGAGCACGGCGGCGGCGAGGCGGCTCGCGGGCAGCGCGGTCTCGCTGATAGCGGCGATGTCAAAGCGGTCGAGGACGCGCAGGACGCCGAGCGGCGCTCCGCGCAGCGAGAAGAGAAAGCTTGCGCCGAAAAGCGCGGCGCGTCGCGCATCGTCGCCGGTCAGGTCGATCAGACTGCCGACGAGATAGACGCTGGCCGCCGAGAGCAGGACGCAGGCGAGCGCAGAAAACACGTCCAGAATCGCGGCGAAGCCGAGGACCTCGGAAAACCGGTCAAAGCGGTTCGCGGCCAGATGCGCCGCGCCATAACGGATCACCACCTCGGCGGTCTGGAACTGCGCGATGCTCGCGACCGCCTGCCCGAAGGTCAGGACGAGCGCAAACGCTCCAAATTCGTCGAGGCCAAGCGCCCGGGCGGCAAGTCCGAGATAGATGAGGCTGAAAAGGCCGCCGACGCCCTTCCCGCCGAGCAGCCAGCCGGCATTGCGCAAGGTGCGACGGACGGCGCCGCCCGTCGGCTCCCCCGGAACTCGCTCCGCCGCTTTGGACCCCGCCGCTGCATCAGCCGTCTCCATGCCGTCCGCGCCACCCTTTCGCGCCCATCGTAATTGAGCCGGAACGGCGGCGCCATCGGCCGCCTTGCGCCTCGGCGTCTCACCGCATATTGGGCTTGCCGAAGGGCCCAGCGGATCGACGCCGCCCGGCTGGAGCGCAATCGTCGATGTGCGGAATTGCAGGGTGGTACCGGGGCGAGGGACGGGCGGTTCCAGAAGCGGCCATTCGCGCCCAATGCGACGCCATCGTGCATCGCGGCCCTGACGATGCGGGAGTTTTCATCGATGGCGCCCTTGGCATGGGCATGCGCCGCCTCAGCATCATCGACATTGAAGGCGGTCACCAGCCCATGGTCACGGCGGACGGTCGCTATGCGATTGTCTATAATGGCGAGATCTACAATCACCTCGACCTGCGGCGCGAACTCTCGGAGCGGGGCGGCGTATTTCGAACGCGCAGCGACACCGAAACGGTGCTCGAGGCCTACGCCGCCTGGGGCGACTCCGCCTGGGCGCGGCTCGACGGCATGTTCGCGGCCGCCATCTATGACCGCAGGGAGCGCGTCCTGACGCTGGCGCGCGATCAGATCGGCGTGAAGCCGCTCTACGTCAGCGAACAGAACGGTGATGTCGTCTTTGCCTCGGAGATCAAGGCGCTCGCTGTCCTGCCGGGCCTCGAATTCGACCTCGATGAGCGATCCGTGCACGACGTGTTCCGTTTCGGCCATGTGCTGTCTCCACGGACCATCTATCGCCAGGTGCGCCATATAGGTCCGGGCGGCGTCGAGCGGTTCGGCCCCGCAGGCGCCCATTCTCGCCGGCGCTTCTGGAAGCCGGTCGTGCGGCCGGCGGCCCCGCGGAGCGCCTCAGAGTGGATTGAGGCCACGCGGAGCGAAGTCCTTGCTTCGGTGAAGCGCCACATGCTCTCCGATGTGCCAGTTGGCTCCTTTCTATCGGGAGGCGTCGATAGCGCTGCAGTCACGGCGGCTATGGCGCAGCAAAGTTCGGCGAAGATCACCGCCTTTACAATCGGGTTCCCCGGCAATCCGATCGACGAAACCGGCGCCGCCCGGAAAATCGCAGACCATCTCGGCTGTGCGCATGTTGCGCGCCCGGTCGAACTCGGTAAGGCGCGCGACGTCATTCCGGCGGTCCAGCGCGCCTTCGACGAGCCTTCCGGCGCGAGTGCGGCGGTGCCGACCTGGTATCTTTCAAAACTTGCCAGCGAACACGTGAAGGTGGTGCTGTGCGGGGAGGGCGGCGACGAACTCTTTTCCGGCTACAAGCGCCATTTGAACGCCCGCCGCATGGATCGCCTTCGACCGCTCATCGCGGCGATGCGGCCTGTGGCCGGGCTCATCGAGAGACTTCCATCTGGCGCGCCGCGATGGAACCGGATACGCCAGCATGCCGGCAGGTTCCAACGCGCCGCCCTGCTCGATACGGGCTTTCAGCGCTTCGTCGCGGGAACCGAGATCGCCGGGCCCGATCTCCGCGAGCGGCTGTTCGAGCGCGATTTCACAGCTGCGCAAGATCGCGGCGCCGATCGACTTGAGGCCGAATATTTCGACGATCCCGACTGGCGTCAGGAACCGATGCTCCAGCAGTTCATGCTCGGCGATCTCACTTTGCACATGCCCTCGGCGCTGCTCAACCGGCTTGATCGCACCAGCATGGCGCACTCGCTTGAGGCGCGGGTGCCATTGCTCTCCGCCTCTTTCGTCGATTTCACGCTCACAGCCCCGATATGGCTCAAAGCAAAGGGGGTCGGCAAGTTTCTCCTGCGTGAAGCGGCGCGCCCGTGGCTGCCCCCGGAGATCCTGAAACGTCGCAAGCAAGGTTTTCAGATGCCGCTTTCGGACTGGTTCCTCGGCGATTTCGGCGACTTTGCGCATGACGCAGGCGCCGTGGCGGCGACGGAGGGGTATCTGAAACCGAAAGCGGTCGAAGAGTTGTTTGCTGCGCATCGCAGCGGCGCGGCCGATTACGGCAAGCTCCTCTATGCGATCGTGTCCTTCTCGTGCTGGTGGAACGAGGTGCGAATTCGCCCACGGACCCCTGCGGGGCGCGAATTTCAGACCTTGCGTGCGAGATAGTCGATTGCGCGATGCAGGCGGTCGAGGCGAAAGCCCACGCCGCTCACGCTTTTGAAGTAGCGCATGAGGCGGCTGCGGAGCTCAGCCGGCAATCGTCCGGCCCCCTGATCGAACACTGCGGCGGCCATGTCCGCCTTGCCGTAGACGAGCAGCATGACGATGACCTTGAGGGTGAAGTCCGGTCCCTCTGCCGCGACACGTCGCGCGATTGCATCGTCGCGGATCAGGAAAATCGCATCACAAAATGCGATTCGGCCTGCTCGGTCGCCGTGCCCGAGACCGGGGTTCACGACGCTCGAATTGTTGCGATAGCGGTAGCGCTTGATGCGGGTCATATCGATGAGATCGAATCCCGCTTCGCGCATCAGCGCGACGACGGCGTCAAAGGTCTTGAGCCCCAGATAGCGCTCGAAGAATGAGGTCTCGATCTCGGCGAGGATCAGGTCCTGCAGCGCGGTGCGCGCCCCAAGGAGGATGTCGTATTCACCCCCTTGCACGTCGATCTTCAGCGCGTCCAGCCTGACGCCATTATCGACGACAATATTGTCGAGCGTGTCGGTCGCGACTTCAAAGGAGGTCTCGATCCCGGTATGCGCCTCCTTGTCCCAGAATCGCCTCAAGGTCTCCGTGTTGGGAAGGAGCGCTGAGGTCATCGAGACGCGTTGCGTTACATGAATCGTGGTGCGGCCCCTGGCGCCGGCGACAGCCACCGGGAAATACCGGTCGCGCCCGTGGGCGACGGACTTGTCAAGCGGATCGAAGAGGATGGCGCGCACATGATTTCGCACGGGCCGCCAGCGCTTATGGAGCCCGCCCGCCGATCCGATATCGGCGAGCGTGATTTCAAATGATGGCGGCAGTCCCTGTGCGAGGGCGGCGAGTGTCATTGCCGCCGCTGTCGCACGACGCGGCCCGCGGCGGAAGGGGTCTTTTCTAGTCCTTCACCGGGCGGCGGACGCCGCGTCCGAAAGAGAACTCCCGCATTACGTGGAACCCGACCGAATATTGCGTCCGGGCCCCGAAATCGCCGATGATCGGCGTGTCGGCGTACTGGTCGAAGATATATTTGTAGGAAACATACGGGTTCAGCGACCAGCGTTTGGCGATGTTGATGTAGGCGTTGAAGCTGCCGCCGATGTCTCGGAAGCCCCTGTCGGCCTCATATTGGGGGAGGCCCGAACGCAGCGACTGGTCCGGCGTGATGGAAAAGTAGGCGTCGGCGTAATCATTGCCGATCCAGCTCGCCTGCGCCGACAGCGACGTCGAAACCGGACCGACGCGGAACAGGAGCGCCGTCGCATTCGCATCGACGATGAGGCCGCGGTGCCCGGTCGCGATCGCATGGCGCACCTTGAATTTCACGGAGTAGCGATCGACAAAGGTTGCGCCGGCAAAGCCGCCGAACTCGAATGTGTGGCCGACGTCGCCGAGACCATTGAGGGCAGGATTATCGTCCTCATCGCGCCGGCCGACGACCCGCAGGGTCGGACCGAAGCGGAAATTCGAAAAGCCGACGAGCGCAAAATCGGCGCCGTCATCATCGAGGAACACGAAGTTCTTGAAACGCACATAGGCCGCGGGATCCGCGGTAAGCTCATAGTCGTCAGACCCGTAATAATCCGGGGAGTATTCAGGGCCGACGCCGAGCGAGAGGTTGGTTTCCTCTGGCGTCAGGAAGGTCATGATGCCGACCAGCCCGGTCGCCCGTTTCCAGCGCTTGTCGCCGGAGAACTCATCGTCTGCCTTGTCCTCCTGCGTCGGCTCGGCCGTCGTCTGCTTTTCCGAGCCGCCAAACAGCGGCTTGATCCGCCGCGGTTCGTCCGTCCGGTTCTCTTGCGCGCTGGCGCTGCTCGCCGCGAACGCGGCGATCAATGCCGCCAGCGCAATGCGTTCCCGCATGTCTCTTCCCCTAAATGCCCCCGCGCCCGCCACCGCCGGCCGGCGCGACTCATCATGCAAGGCTTGGAGCAAACAGGGTTAACGTTCCGCCGTCAATGCGGCCAGGCGGTCGAGAAAATTGTTTTATTTTCGTCATGGCGCCCGCGCCTCAGCAGGGCAGACACAACTCACAGTAGCGAGCGGAGCGCCGCCAACTTAGGCAGGGGCGGCCGGCTTGACCCGCCAGCTCGGTCCAAAATCGTGGAGGCGCCGGTCTTTGGGTCAGGCGGTGACGCCTTCGCGCTGCATCCGCTTGCGGATGAGCTTGCGGGCGCGACGCACGGCTTCGGCCTTCTGGCGGGCGCGCTTTTCGGACGGCTTTTCGTAGAATTTCCGGCGTTTCATTTCCCGGAATGTGCCTTCGCGCTGCATCTTCTTTTTGAGCGCGCGCAGGGCCTGCTCGACATTATTGTCGCGGACAACGATTTGAACCAGAGAGTCCTCCTCTTCAAAAAACAAAACGTCGCGCTGCTGCGGGGCAAACCCCTTGATACGCAACGCGAGCGGTCAGGTTTTCGCCGGCTTTTGCCGTCTGGCGGCTGCTGGCGGGGAGCCCATAGCAAAGCAGGGGCGCGGAGTCCATCCGGCCTACTACGCCGCATGGGAAAGGGTGGCCCGATTGCCGTATCTGGGGACCCAGAGAACGGTTGAGGCGGGCCGCGCCATGGGGCATGAGAATGATGGATTTTCGGGTGCGCGCGCGGCCGTTCTCGCCGCCGCCCTGAAGCGCGCACCGTTTGAGGGCTGGACACGCATCACGATGTCCCGGGCGGCGGAGGATGCGGGCGTCAGGGGCGCCGTGCTGGCCGCCGCCTTTCCGAAGGGGGTCGCCGACCTCCTCGAGCTCTGGTCGGATGAACTCGACCTTGGGGTCGGCCAGGCGCTGGCGGGCCCATCAGCCCAAGGTCTCAAGATCCGCGAAAAGGTCGCCCTCGGCGTCAGAGCCCGCCTTGCGGCCCTGCGCCCGCACAAGGAAGCGGCCCGGCGGGCGGCGGCGACCCTCGCCCTGCCGCTTTACGCGACTTTAGGGTCGAGGCTGATCTGGCGCACGGCCGACGCCATCTGGCGGGGCCTTGGCGATCGCTCGACCGACTTCAACTACTACACCAAGCGCGCCATCCTCTCTGGCGTGTGGGCCTCGACATTTGCGCGCTGGCTCGCCGATGACGGCGCGGGCGAAACGGCGACCAATGAATTTCTGGACCGCCGCATCGACAACGTGATGCAGTTCGAGAAGGTGAAGGCGCGCATCCGCGACAGCGGTTTTGACCCTTCGGCGGTTCTCGGCGCTCTCGCGCGCATCCGCTATCCCGGGCGCTGACCCGCCTTGCGGATCGAGTATCACCGCACGTTGATCAGTGACCGCGTCCGCGTCGCGGCGTTTCACGAGGCGCTGAAGCGGGCCATCAGACCGGGCGAGAGCGTCGTCGCCGACATCGGCGCCGGCGTCGGCCTTCTCGGCGCGATGGCGGCAAGGCTCGGCGCGAAAAAGGTCTATCTCTACGAAGCGGCTGAAGTCGCCGGCGTCGCTGAAGAGGTCCTGAGGCGCAACCGCATCAGGAACGCGGAAGTCTTCGTCTGCCACTCGACCGAATTCGATGACCCGCCGAGAGCCGACATCGTGGTCTCCGAAACGCTCGGCAATTACGCGCTCGAGGAGGATATCGTCGAGATCATGGCTGATGCCTCAGCGCGGCATCTGAAGCCGGGCGGAACCCTTATTCCGCAGCGCATCCGCCAGTTTGCAGCGCCAGTGGTCCGCCCGCGCGTCGATCATGAGCTTCGCGTCTGGGGCCGCGCGACCGCCGGGCTCGCGGAGGTTGATCTCTCGCCCGCACAAGCGCTGACGCTCAACAACATCTATGTGCGGACGCTTCCGCCGGCGGAATTGATGCAGGGCTCCGCAGCGGAATGGGACCGGATCGAGCTTGGCCGCGACAAGCGTTCGAACCGGAAGGGAGAGTGCGTCTTCGCTGTGGCGGCGGACGCTGCAGTTTACGGCTTTGCACTGTGGTGGGCCGCAGAGCTTCTTCCCGGACTAGTCCTTTCAACCGCGCCCGAGGCGCCGGCGACGCATTGGGAGCAGCTCTATCTGCCGCTTCAGGAGCCGATCGCCGCAAGGGCCGGCGAGACCATTGCTCTGACCGTCAGGTCGCGCACGTCACGCGGGACTGGCACGACTGTGGCCTGGACCGCCGAGCATCGCGGCCAGACCGGCGAAACCTTCAGCCGCCAGCACATGGATCTTGAGAAGGGCTTCCTTCCTTAAGATGCGCGCGCCCGGGGCGTCAGCCGCGTTACATGGCCCATCTTCCGGCCCGCGCGCGCTTCGCCTTTGCCGTAGATATGCAGGGCGTCGCCCGGCCTTCCCGCAATCGCGGCCCAGCGATCGGCGTCATCGCCGATGAGATTCTCCATGAAGGCGTCGGAATGCCGCGTGGGATCGCCGAGCGGCCAGGCGGCGATGGCGCGGATGTGCTGCTCAAATTGGGAGACGGCGCAGGCCTCCAGCGTCCAGTGACCGGAATTGTGCACACGCGGAGCGAACTCGTTCACCAGCAGCGAGCCGTCTTTCAGGACGAAGAACTCGACGCCAATGACGCCGACATAATCGAGCGCGTCGAGCATTCTCGCAACGATCGCGCGCACGGCGTTCGCGGTCGCTTCGGAAATCTGTGCTGGAACGGTCGAGGTTCGGAGAATGCCGCCGCCATGCCGGTTCTCGGGCGGGTCATAAAGCGCGACAGCGCCGTCGCGGCCGCGGGCGCCGATGATGGAGATCTCGCGCTCGAAGGGGATGTAGCCTTCGAGGATTGAGGGCCGCGCGCCGATCTCTTCCCAGGCTTTCCTGTTCGCTTGCTCCCAGGTGAGACCGAGATCAATCGCATCCGCCGTGATGGTCGTCTGCCCCTTGCCGTCATAGCCGAGGCGGCGCGTTTTCAGGATGGCCGGGCGTCCGATCCGTTTCAGGCCCTCTTCGAGAGAGGCGAGATCATCGACTGCGAAGAAGGGAGCCGTGGCGGCGCCGATCGATTTCACGAATTCTTTTTCGATGACCCGATCCTGCGCGACGGCGAGCGCTTTGGCGCCCGGCGCCACATCGGCGCCCAGGGCCGAGAGAATATCGACCGTCCGGGCAGGGACGTTCTCGAACTCATAGGTGACGACATCGACGGCCGCCGCGAAGAGGCGAAGCGCCGCCTCGTCCGTATAGGATGCGATGGTGCGGGCCGCAGCGACGTCATAGGCGCAGTTTTCGGGCTCGGGCGCGTAGATGTGCGTTTTGAGCCCGAGGCGCGCCGCCGCAAGCGCGAGCATGCGACCGAGCTGCCCGCCGCCGAGAATGCCGACCGTGCCGCCGGGGGCGAGCATGGGTCAGTCTTTCGGCGACATCGCGATCGCCGCGGTCTGCTTCTTGCGCCAGGCCGCAAGTCGCGCAGCGAGCGCCTCGTCGGAAAGTGCTAGAATGGACGCGGCGAGCAGCCCGGCATTGGCCGCGCCGGCCTCGCCGATCGCGACGGTCGCGACGGGAACGCCAGGCGGCATCTGCACGATCGACAGCAGCGAATCGAGCCCGTTCAGGGCCTTCGACTGC
>CAYTVQ010000040.1:0-13710 GCA_964441615.1 uncultured Caulobacterales bacterium
CCCCGGCCGCAGCATCAGGTGATAGGTGTTGCCGAGGATGATGTCGGCGCCGGCCGCGCGCACCTGCTCCGGGAACATGGCCTTCACCGTGCCGGCCGTGCCGACCGGCATGAAAGCGGGCGTGCGGATCTCGCCCCGCGGCGTCCTGATGAGCCCGGTGCGAGCGGCGCCGTCGCTGGCTTTCACGCTGAAGGAGAAGCTGATCATGCGGCGCGCTCCAGGAGAGAGGCGTCGCCATAGGAATAGAATCGGTAGCCGGACGCAATCGCGTGGGCATAGGCCGCTTTCATGCGCTCCGTTCCGGCGAAGGCGCAGACCAGCATGAAGAGCGTCGAGCGCGGCAGATGGAAATTCGTCATCAGCGCATCGACCGCCCGAAATCGGTGGCCGGGCGTGATGAAGATCGATGTCTCTCCGGCGAAGGCGCGGATTCTCCCGTCCTCCACGGCGGCGCTTTCAAGGAGGCGCAGCGAAGTCGTGCCGACGGCGACGATGCGACCGCCGCGCGCCCGCGCCGCATTGATCGCCGCAGCCTGCGCTTCCGTCACCTCGCCCCACTCGGCATGCATCCTGTGGTCGCGCGTGTCATCCGCCGTCACCGGCAGAAAGGTGCCGGCGCCGACATGGAGCGTCACGGCGACGCGGCCGACGCCCTGCGCTTCGAGAGCGCGGAACAGATCATCCGTGAAATGAAGACCCGCCGTCGGCGCCGCGACGGAGCCTTTTTCCGCGGCATAGACCGTCTGGTAGTCTCGCGCATCGCTCGGCGTGAGCGGGCGCTTGCGCGCGATATAGGGCGGCAGCGGCGGCGCGCCAACGTCCTCGATGGCGCGATCAAGAGCGGTCTCCGCCAGATCGAAAGCGAGGATGACCGCGCCGTCTCCGTCCTTGGCGTCCACGACCGCCTTGAGCGCCTCCCTCCTCTCCGCCCCGCCGCTGCGGGACAGGACCTCGGGGCTTGCGAACGCAATACGGTCGCCTTCGCGCAACCGCTTGGCCGGCCGCACGAAGGCGCGCCAGCGCGACGGCGCGAGACGCTCGATCAGCGTCGCCTCGATCGCGACCGTCTCGCGATTGCCGCCCTCGGCGCGGGCCGGCCGCTTCCCGAAAAGCTGCGCCGGGATGACTTTGGTGTCATTGAGCACGAGAAGATCGCCGGGCCTGAGCAGCGCCGGCAGGTCGCGCACGAGGCGATCGCTGACGCCGTCCTCGCGCACATGGAGCAGTCGGGCGCTGTCGCGCGGACGCGCCGGCTCGAGCGCGATGCGCGCCTCCGGCAGGTCGAAATCGAAATCAGAGACGCGCAAGGGAGGCCGGATATCTGTTCTTCGGAAAGCACATCCGTGTACTGAATATTCAGGCGAAGCACTCGCCGAGGAAATCGACGAAGGACGCCCAGGAGCGGCGATCGGCGCGCGCGTCGTAGACCGTGCCGAAGGCGCGGTCATTCGCGGCCCTGTTGGTGAAGGCGTGCATGACGCCGCCATAGGCGTGGATCTGCCAGTCGGCGCCGGCTTCGGTCAGCTCTCTGCCGAGCGCCGTCACCTGATCGGGCGGGACCATCGGGTCGTCAAAGCCGTGATAGGCGACGACCTTCGCCGTGATCTTCGTTCCCTTCGTATTGCCCGGCGGCGTGAAAAGGCCGTGGAAGGAGGCGACGCCTTTGAGGTCCGCGCCGATGCGGGCGAGATCGAGCACGCAGAGCCCGCCAAAGCAGTAGCCCATGGCGGCGGCCTTGCCGGCGTCGGCCTCGGGAAGCTTCTTCGCAACATCGAGCGCATTGGCGAGCCGCGCCTGAAGGCGGGGGCGGTCCTGCACGAGCGGGGTCATCAGCTTCTGGCATTCTTCGTTGGTGGTCCCGACGACGCCCTTGCCATAGAGGTCGATGGCGAAGCCGGCATAGCCGAGCGCGGCGAGCCTCTTCGCCGCGTCGAGTTCGTAATCGGTGCGCCCCGCCCAGGCGTGGCTCACCATCACGACCGGGCGCTTGCCGGACTTCCTGCCGTCGATGGCGAGCAGGCCCTCATAGGTCCTGCCTTCGAACCTGTATTCAACCGGCCTCGTCTCGATGGTCATGGCGCCTCTCCTGCTTTCGCGGGCCTTTCTATGGCGCGAAGAAAGCGGCGGCAATGATTGCCTGCGGCGGCGCGCGCGGCGATAGTCCGCGCAGGAGCGAGGCGGCGATGGCGCGCGGGCGCATTCATGTCGGCATCGGCGGCTGGACCTACGAGCCCTGGCGCGGAGCCTTTTATCCGGAAGGGCTCGCGCAGAAGAAGGAGCTCGAATTTGCAAGCCGGGCCCTGACCTCGATCGAGATCAACGGGACCTTCTATTCGACGTTCAAGCCCGCAAGCTGGATCAAATGGCGCGAGGAAACGCCGGAAGGCTTCGTCTTCTCGGTGAAGGGTTCGCGCTACTGCACCAACCGCAAGGACCTTGGAGAAGCTGGTGAAAGCGTGGCGCGCTTTGTCGGCCAGGGCCTCGCCGAACTCCAGGACCGGCTCGGGCCGATCAACTGGCAGCTCGCCGCCACGAAGAAATTCGACGCCGGCGAGATGGAACGGTTCTTCGCCCTGCTCCCGGAAGAGGCCGGCGGCGTCAGGCTCCGCCATGCGATCGAGGTCCGGCACGC
Organism: uncultured Caulobacterales bacterium; assembly: GCA_964441615.1. Taxonomy (GTDB): domain Bacteria; phylum Pseudomonadota; class Alphaproteobacteria; order Caulobacterales; family Parvularculaceae; genus Amphiplicatus. Next base: position 2,633 of record CAYTVQ010000040.1, read on the forward strand.
GAGTTTCGACGATGAGGCGTTCTATGCGCTCGCCAAGGCGCGGAACATCGCCATCGTCCATGCCGATGACGACAGATATCCGAAAATCGATCAGCCTACGGCTGATTTTTCCTATGCGCGCCTGATGCGCACGGCCGAGGAAATCGAGACCGGCTATGCGCCACGGGACCTCGACGCCTTCGCGGCGCAGGCGAAAGGCTGGGCTGGGCGCGGCGACGCGTTCATCTATTTCATCTCCGGCGCGAAAGTGCGCGCGCCCGCGGCCGCGCAGGCGCTGATCGCCCGGCTCCAGGCGCCCTAGGGCTCCTTTTTCGCCGGCACGCCATAGAGTTCGAGGCGATGGGCGACGAGGCGGTAGCCGAGCTTGGCGGCGATCTTCTGCTGCAGCTGCTCGATCTCGGGATCGACAAACTCGATGACCTTGCCTGATTTGACGTCGATCAGGTGGTCATGGTGGTCGGCCTGCGCTTCCTCATAGCGCGACCGGCCGTCCTGGAAGTCGTGCTTCTCGACGACCCCGGCCTCCTCGAAGAGGCGCATGGTGCGATAGACCGTGGCCACCGAAATCTTGGGGTCGATCGCCGAGGCGCGCCGGTGGATCTCCTCGACATCGGGGTGATCGGCCGCGAGCGACAGGACGCGCGCAATGACGCGCCGCTGATCCGTCATGCGCATGCCCTTGTCGGCGCAGAGTTTTTCCAGTCGTTCCAAGCCGGCCTCCTCAGGTCACGCTGTTAAACCTCATCGCGGAAGGCGGCAACTGGAACCGGAGTTAGAGATCCTTCCTCAGCACATGCGCATCATGGCCGTTGCGGTAATAGCCCCTGCGGCGGCCGACGAGATAGAAGCCGAGCTTGGAATAAAGCGCGCGCGCCGCAAGGTTCTCGGCGTCGACTTCGAGAAACATGGCGCGCAGCCCTTCCGCGCGCGCATCTTCAAGAGCGGCGTCCATCATCGCCTCCGCCGCGCCGAGGCGCCGGGCGGCGGGGCGCACGCCGATCGAGAGGATCTCGGCCTCATCGCCGAGCGTCCGCCACAGGACAAAGCCGTCAGGGCTGTCGCCGCCGTCGCTCACTGCGACGAGGGCCGAGACAAGGGGTTCGGAGAGTCCGTCGCGCAGGGAGGCCTCGCCCCAGGAGAGAGGTCCGAAAGCAGCGCGCTCGATGGCGGCGATCGCCGCCCAGTCGTCCTTCGCCGCCGGCCGCACCGCCCAGCGCGTCAATGCTCGCCCTCCTTCAGGAGAAGGGCGGCGAAGGCCGAAGGCGCGGCGTGCCGCGCATCCGGATTGCGCAGATAGAGCGGCGCCGGCGGCTCCACAGGCTCGGGCGCGGCGGCCGCGTAGCGCGCGACCTCTCCCGCGTCGATCGGCGGCGCGCCGAGATCGATGAAATGCTCGGCTTTGGGATCGACAAGCCGGACGCCGTCGCCGATGGCGGCGGCCTTCCCCGCACCCGCCGCAATCAGGCGGTCCAGCGCTGCAGACGGCGCCGCCGCGAAAGGTTCGATCAGCATTTCTCCGGTCCTGGAATAAAGCGCGGCATAGACCTCGCCGCGATAGGCGTTGACGATCGCGGCCGTCGCGTCCGCCTCGCTGTCGAAGGATGCCTCCGCATCCGCCCCCCGCTCATCCCGGCCTTCGCCGGAGCGAGCGGATTTCCTCAGGCGGCTGGCGCCGGCCGCGCTCAGGGCGAGCGCTTCAAGGCTGGTCACGCCGACCGCTTTCGCCCTGGTCCCGATGCAAAGGCCGCGCGCGAAGGCGACGCCGACGCGCACGCCGGCGAAGCCGCCGGGGCCGACGACCACGCCGATGCGATCGAGGTCCTTGATCGTGGCGCCGGCATCTTCGAAAAGCTCAGCGGCCAGCGGCGCCAGATGCTCCGCATGCCCCTTTTCCAGCGGCAGCGCGCGCGCCGCGATGACCTTTCCATCGCGCAGGAGCGCGGCGGAGCAGGAGAAAAGCGCCGTATCTAGGCCAAGCGCCAGCATGCCACGCCAAAGTGCGACGTCACACGACCTCGCACGCCTCGTCGAAGGAAAGGCGCGGCGAGCGCGGGAAGAGATTCTCGTCCGTGCCGTAGCCGATCGCGCAGATGAAGTTCGACTTCACCTTGCCGCCGGGGAAGAACTCCCGATCGACCGCTTCGTTGCTGAAGCCCGACATCGGTCCGCAATCGAGCCCCAGAGCCCGGGCGGCGATCATGAGATAGGCGCCCTGCAGGGTCGAATTGCGGAAGGCCGTCGTCTCGATGAGCGGGGCGTTGCCGACGAACCAGCTCCGCGCATCCGTATGCGGAAAGAGCTGCGGCAGCTTTTCGTAGAATTCGAGATCGTAGCCGATGATGACCGTGACGGGCGCCGCTTTCACCTTGCCCTGATTGCCGGGGAGGAGATGCGGGATCAGGCGCGCCTTTGCCGCCTCGCTGGTCACGAACACGAAACGGGCCGGCGAACAGTTCGCCGAGGTCGGGCCCCATTTCATCAGATCGTAGACGGCCTGGACGAGCGTCGAGGAGACTTTCTTCTCCTGCCAGCCATTGCGCGTGCGCGCCGTCCTGAAAATGATGTCGAGGGCTTCGTCGTTGATGATCTTCTCGGACACGGCGGATTCCCGGGTGACGGCCCGTCACTCCTAGGAATTTCCGAAAGAAATGTCATCCGGCGGCGGCCTGATGACGGGAAGACCAGTTCCGCCGCCCTATTTCCCGCGCGTCCGGCGCGGCCTCGCCTTGGCGCCGGCTTCCTCGTAGCGGAAGCCGATTTCGAGCGCGACCTGATACCAGCCGACCTTGCCGCCCCGGATGAAGCCGCGCGTCTCAACCACCTCGAACCAGTCGAGATTCTTCAGCGTCTTCGATGCTGTCGCGATCGCCGTCCCTATGGCGTCTTCGATGGATTTCTCGGACGTGCCGACAACCTTGGTGACGGCGTAGACATTGGACATGGCGGTCTCCTCAGCGAATCTCTCTCAAACCCTGGGCCCGGTCGGCGTCTGGCGCAACGGGGCCCCGCCGCGGGCCGCCAATTCAGGGGGCCTCATGCGCGTGGAGCCATTTCCGTTTGCGCGCGGATTCGAGTAGAATCGCCGACGCCCAAGGAGGGGAGACGCCGATGAGCCTGCACCGCCAACTGACGCTTACGACCTCGCTGATGTTTCTGGCCGCCTGCGCCTGCGCGCCCAAATCGGGCGACACGGGACCGCGCGGCGACGTGCCGGTCGATGCGGCCGTCACCATCGCCTCCGACGGCGCCGGCGGCTACACGTTCAAATATGCAGCGCCTTTCGCCGACGCCGACGGCAATTTCGATTTCACCGACCCGAAGATCGGCAAGAGCTCGGTGACGCTCACCTTCAGGATTGACGGCGCGTCGGTCGACGGCATCGCCTTCAAGCGGGAAGGACGCGACGCCATGTGGATCGCCGACAAGCGCGAGGTCGGCGAGGAGAGTCCGAAAGGGCCCTATCAGGGGCGGCAGTTCACGGATTTCAGCGTCGGCGCGGACGGCCGGACCCTCACCGTAAGGGATCTCAACAATGACGGCCTTGTCTATCGCTATGCGCTGCGCTTCGACCTCAACGGCGAAACCGTGCAGCATGACCCCGACGTCAAGAACGGCGAGGGCGGAAACCTCTGACCGGCTCCGCGACGCCATTTGCGCTAAGGAAAGGCCCTCTCGAGAGCGTCGCGCGAAATCGCGCACGCGGTTTAGCGCGAGACCGCCGCGACAATCAAAAGCCTGATCGAGCGCCGTGATTCCGAATCACGGTGCGACGATCCGAGAGGGCCCTTCTCTTTCGCAACCGGTTCGCCATGCCTCGCCCCTATGTGACGCTCGACGTCTTCACGAAGACTCCGTTCGCGGGAAATCAGCTGGCCGTGGTGATGGACGCGCATGGTCTCACAGACGCCGCGATGCAGGCGATTGCGCGCGAATTCAATTACGCGGAGACGAGTTTCGTGCTTCCGCCGGACGATCCGCGCAGCGCCGCCAGGGTCCGCATCTTCACGCCAGGCCATGAAATGCCCTTCGCCGGCCATCCGACGGTTGGAACGGCGATCGCGATCGCGCGCGCAAGGGAACTGACGGGCGAACTCCTGCTCGAACTCAAGGCGGGCCTGTTCCCGGTGCGCGTCGAAAGCGAGGGCGGCGCCTGGTTCGCCGAGTTCGTCAATCCGAACCTCCCTGCCGAGCGGGGCGCGGCGCCGCCGCCGGACGCCATTGAAGCGGCGCTCTCGCTCCCGGAAGGCGCGATCGACCGGGACGCGCACCGGCCGCGGCGTATCGGCGCCGGCGTCGATTTCTACTTTGCGCGGGCGCCCCTCGACCTCGTGCGCAGGGCGGCGATCGACGCCGCCGCCTGGAAGGCGCTTTCATTCGAAGGCGTCATCGGCGTCCATCTCTACGCCGAAGGCGGCGAACGTCCTGGCGCCGATTATCACGTGCGCATGTTCGCGCCGGACGCGGGCGTCCCCGAGGATCCGGCGACCGGCTCCGCCGCGGCCGCCTTTCCCGGCCAGCTCGCGCGCGCGGGCGCGCTCTCTTCCTCGCGCACCATGCGGATCGAGCAGGGCGTCGAACTCGGCCGACCGAGCCTCATCGAGGTGAGAGTCGAGATGGCGGAGGGCGCGATCGCGCGCGTCGCGGTCGGCGGCTACGCCGTGCCGATGATGCGAGGCGAACTCGGCGCCTGACACGAAGAAGCCCCGGACCCAAGGTCCGGGGCTCGGTCAGAATCAGGGCTCGCTAGATGATGCGGATCTCGGCGCGGCGCGAGCATTCATTGGCCGCCACCCGCCGGGCCTGGCCATAGGGCACGTAGCGCCTGTCGGGCCCGCGCACCTCAACCGTGCAGACGCGGCGATACCCGTCGCGATAGCGGAACTCCTCCTCGATGAGGTGAATGCGCGCCCGATAGCGCGTGTCGTAGACGCGGTTCTTCACGATGCGCCGGCCGCCATAGCCGTAACCGTAGCGGTCGTCGTAGCGGCGGCGGTCGTCATAACGGTCGTCATAGCGCCCGCCGCGATAGTCGCCTGCTCGGGAGTAGCGATCTGCAGGATGATATTCGTAGTAGCGCGGATCGTGGCTGCGGTGATCGTGATCGTCGTCGCACCGATCGGGCCCGCGGCCGTCGCGGTCATAGCCGCCGCGGCCGTCGCGGTCATAGCCGCCGCCGCGCCCGCGATCATCGGCCGACGCCGCCGTCACGCCGAACGCCAAGACCGCAAAGCCGACCGCCGCTGCAAGTTTCTTCAAAGCGCCCATTCAAGACCTCCATGCTTGCCCCAGCCGGATGTCAACGCGCGCCAGTCTCGTCATGAATTACGGCGAAAAGAGCGCGCTACGCGGTCCTGATTTCGCCGCAATCCGTAACGTTCGCGCGAGCCGGCGCGCGCCGCGAACGCCGCGAATCGATTTGAGGAAAGGGGCGCCAATCGAGCGGCGAGGCGCGAGGCCCCGCGCCAAAACGCCGGTTTTCGTGCATTTTTTGGGGCCTCAGTCGCAAAAAAGGCTGAAAAACCGCTGAAAAAGCCTTGCATCATCGCGGAATCAGACGATGGTGGCGCCACAGGTTTTCCCTGTACTGCAAAGGAAAATATCGATGGCAACCAAGAAAATGACCTCGCCGAAAAAGGCCCCCGCCAAGAAAGCGGCCGCGCCCAAAGCCGCCTCGGGCAAGAAGCCTGCGCCGGCGATCATGACGCTGAAGCATTTCGCGGCCGACCTTTCGGGCTCCCACGGCATGCCCAAGAAAGACATGGAAGCGGTGCTGAACGATTTCGTCACACAGATTGGCAAGACGCTGAAGCGCGGCGCCAAGATCCGCATCACCGGGCTTGGCATTCTCCAGGTCCGCCACCGCGCCGCCCGCATGGGCCGCAACCCGGCGACCGGCGAGGCGATCAAGATCAAGGCGTCGAAGAAGATCGCCTTCCGCCCTGCGAAGGATCTCAAAGAGTCGATCTGATCCGGTTACGGATGGATTTTCGTCAGCGGCGCCCTCCGGGGCGCCGCTTGATTTTTTGGCCGCCTCGGAAGCGGCCAGTCAGCCCTTTTTGGCCCTGAATGAGCCGATGACCGGCTGATGGTCCGTGTACATGAAATCGAGGTCGACGGCCTCGACGCGCTCGGCCTCGACATTTGGCGAGATGACGAAGCCGTCGATGACCGTGGTGAAATTCTCGCCCTTCTGATAGGGCCGCTCATTGGTGCGGCAGGTCGGCACCCTGTCGTCGAAGACCGCCCTCCACCCCTCCCCCAGCTCCTCGAAGGGGAACGGGTGCAGCCAGAAGAGAAATTCCCTGGTTGTGGTGGTCGGCCGGCCGGGATTGACGAATTCGTAGTTCCAGTCGCCGCCGACGATGACGCGGGCGCCCTTCTCATATTCGCTTTCGGCAAGCTTCAGGACTTCGCGCAACTGGGCGAGCCGCACATTCGCGCCCTCGTCGAAGGCGGAAAGATGGACGTCGATGAGGACCCATGGGAGTCCCCCGTCATCCGTCTGCAGGCGGACGATCTGGGCGTGATAGCGGCGTTTGATGAGCCCCAGAATGTGACCGGGCTCGCGCGGCAGGGCGTGCAGCTCGCGCTGCGCCCCGCCCCAGCCGATCGACGTGAAGAGGCCGTTCTCGAGCGCGAAGGGCGGCGGCGCGAGGCTGGCGACGATGTCGCCGGAGAAGGCGTTGTCGCGTCCCTTGAGGGAGGCTGCGACGGCGCCCAGCGTATCGACGCCGCGGGTCAGGATGCTCGGCCGCGCCGTCTCCTGCATGAGGATCGCGTCGGGGCGGCGACGATCGAGCTCGGCGACGATGCCGGCGACGTTCTTTTCCACGATGGCCCGGCTTGGCGGCAGCAGACTTCTGCCGCCGTCGGATGCGAAGTCCGATTCGCGCCCAAGCCCCCCATAACCGAGATTCCAGATCATCACCTCGATCGAGCCGCCGGGAAAGGCCGGCATGGCCGCGACGGGGCCGACCTCCTTCAGCTCCGCGGGGGCGCCCTTGCGATTGACGATGACGACAGCGGCCGCATAGGCGGCGACCGCCAGGAGGAGGACGAGCAGGAGGCGCATCATCTGAAAACCCGGAACGGCGGCCGCAGCCTACAGCAAACCGCCGGGGCGGGCGAATCCGGACATTGAGGCGTATGCGGATCAACTTCAGTCGGCGATGAAGCTCCGCCCGAGGCGGTCCTCGATCTCGACGATCCAGAGGTCGCGGTCGAAACGGCGCTCCTTTTCGAGGAGCGCGTCGATCTTCGCCTCCGCCGCCGCGCCCGGAAACGGCTCGCGCCAGGCCGGATCGCCGTTTTCGTCAAGACTTTGCATGAAGAGTCGGGCCATGGACGCCCCGTCGATGCGGCCGAGAAAGACCTTGACGGCGATGGCGCCCGCGTCGGGGTCGCCCTTCTTCACGATCTGGGCGGGAACGGCCGCGATCTCGGCGCGCCTCAGGAGCGCCGCGACGGCGATATGCGATTTGAGGCGCGCAGGGCGGTCCATCCCTCCCTTGTGACTCGGCGGCGCGCGCGGCGCCAGCGCGGTTCGATGGCGGTCAGGCCGCCGAGCGGGCGCGTTCGCGGCGATAGGCCTCGACGCGCTCGAGCTGGCTCAGCACCGTGGTCGCCGCCGCCTCCGGGCCTGCCTCGGCGACGGCCCGCAATCGCCGCTCCGGCCGCGCGGGCTTCACGATCGGTAGACGGGCCTCGGCGACCAGGCCCTCGCCCGGCGCGCTGGCGAGCGTCAGGCGCCCGCCATGCAGTTCGACCAGCGCATGCGCGACCGCGAGGCCGAGGCCCGTGCCCCTGGCGCCGCGGACGCCGTCTGCGCCCTTCGCAAACCGCGCGCCGAGCTTTTGCAGTTCGTTCGCCGCCATGCCGACGCCGGTGTCGGCGACGACGAAGACAAGATCGCCCTCTTCGGCGCGAACCTCGAGCGCGATCTCGCCGTCGCTCGTGAATTTGACGGCGTTGGCGAGGAGATTGATCAGCACCTGGCGCAGCGCCCGCGGGTCGAGCGCCGCCTCCGGAAGCGGTTCGGCGACCTTGACGTCGATCTTCAGCCCGGCCTTTTCGGCGTCGAGGCGCACGAGCGCCGCGCATTCGCGGGCGAGCGCGCCGACGCCGACGGTTTCACGCTTCAGGGGATAGCGCCCGGCCTCCAGCCGCGCGCGGTCGAGCATCAGGTTGACGAGATCGAGAAGGTGCCGGCCCGAAGCGCGGATGATGCCGGCATATTCTGCGTATTTCGCATGGCCGAGCGGCCCATAGGTCTCGCCGACCATGGCGTCGGCGAAGCCGATGACGGCGTTGAGCGGCGTGCGCATCTCATGGCTGAGGTCGGCGACCTCGGCGGCGACCGCCGGCGGCGCGGCGGGCGCGACGGCGTCCTCCACGGCCGGAACGGCGAGCATCAGGACCGGCATGCGCTTGCGCAGACGCCGGCCGAAGCGCAGCTCGAGGCTGGCGTCCCCGTCGCCGCGCAGGCGCAGGCGCGCCGGCCCCGCAGCCGGACCCAGCGAGAGGCCGCGCTCAAGCCGTTCGCGATCCGCGACATCGAAGAACCCTGCGAACTCCGCATCGACAATCTCATGTCGCGACCGCTTGAGGAGCGCCGGGGCCTCGTCGGAAAGGCCCCTCACCCGACCCCTGTCGTCGATCAGGAGGACGCAGGAGCCAGCGCCGCCTTCCCAGACCGCGGCCTTGGCGGCGCCGTCGGCGTCGAGGAGCTGTGAAAAGAGGGTGGCGGGCATCGGGCTTAACCATCCGGCGATGGAGATTAACGCAGTCTCACCCTATGAGGCGGCTTCGTTAACAAAGCCTGAACCGGGTCTTTTCCATCCCGCAACGGCCCTGCCGCTCCCGGGAGCAGGCGCCCGGCGCGCCCCGAATTGCGCTCGCCCGGCCCGAATTTCGCATTTGACTCGAATGCCGGATGTATGGCCAAGCTTGCCTTAGTCGGGGTTATGTAGCGTCGCCGGTCTGACGCCTGTTGGGGCGCGTGATAACGGAGAAATTGCTCATGTTGCGTGTGGAGACGGCCGGAAAAATCGCCGGCCGGAACGAGACGGCGCGCCCGCTCGGCAAGGCTGCGCTGATCGCCGCGGCCGCCGTCACCCTGGCCTTGACGAGCGCGGTCTGCGCCGAGTCCCTCGCCCAGCCGAGCGACGATTCGCTCGAGCGCCGCGCCGCCGATTACATCGCCTATCGTGAAGACGTCGCCGCGATCGAAGCCAAGCCCTTCACCAACGCCGAGGTCACCCGCGAGGCCCACCGTCGCCTCTCCACCCACGACTCCGCGGCGCTTTCGTCGGGCTGGGTCGCCTATGCGGCGCTGGTCGCAGCCGACACGCCTTCCTTCCGCGATGCGGTCGGCGATGAGCTCAAGGACGCCAAGTTCAACGGCCTCAAGGGGCGCGACGCCATGTTCGCGCAGATGTCCCAGGATCCGCTCTATGTCCGCCGTTTCAAAGGGGCGGGCGAAGCGATCGACCGCGTGATGGCGATGACGGCGGCCGATGCGGCGCGCTTCACCGCCCTCGGCGAGGCGTTCAAGGCGCAGGCCTACGCCATGCAGAAGACCAGATGGGGCATGGCGAAGCTGACGCCGCCGCCGACCCGCCTCGAGGACGCCGACGCCTATGGCCGCAGCCGCGGCGCCCCGGCGCCCGAAGTTCCGGCCGCGACCGACAAGGGCGTCATCCAGCCCATGCTGGCGAACGCGCCGGGCGCCTGGTCGCCCGCCTGGGGCAAGAGCGCCTCGGGGCGCATGAATGGCGAGAACGCCGAAGTCATCATGACGCGCGTGCTCAATCTCGCTGCGCGCTACTCGGCCGACGGCATGAACGGCAAGCTCGTCGAGGTCTATGCGAAGAACGACCGCGCCGAAAACTGCCTCTCCATGGCGCGCCTCACGCTGCGCCAGTGCATCGCCGCGACGCGCGCGCCCTATGAGGAAGCCTTCTGCCTCGGCGAGCACGCCTTGAATGACGTCTCCGAATGCGTCGGCTGGGTCGCCGGCGCCGGCGGAAGCTGAACGCGCTTCTCACTAACTCCGTATACGGACGAAAGCGCCCGGAGTTCCCGGGCGCTCTTTTTCTCCGTGCCCCGGCGGTTGCGCGAGTCTGTGTCCCGGATTGCGCCGGGATGAGCGGGGTTTTCGCAAGAGCGCCCTGCAAGCGCCTGATCCTGCTGGAGAATCGCCGATTTTTCCGCTTACGGATGTATTTTTCCGGGCGGGCGCGGACCGGTTGCATAAGTACATGAACAACAGATCCGAAACGATCCGCATGAAGACGGCAAATTAACCATGAAACGGGGATAGATATCCCCCTTCTATCCCCGCCGTTTGCGGCGCCCTTATCATCGCCTCCCGAAGTCGCAAGGATGAAAGGAGGCCGGACATGATAAGGATCAGCGCAAGGAATAAGAACAGACCGGCGCCTTCGCCGTCAGAGCCTGCGATAGGCCGAGGCGTCGGCGCGGAACTGGACAAGATCGCCGACGCGGACAAGCTCGCCCTCGGCCTCGACCGGGTCGGCGACGAAGGGAAGGATATCCTCGCCGAGCGCGGCGCCCCTGGCGTCGGTCATCAGGAGGACGGCCTCGCGCCCGTCCGCCCCGCGCGCCCAGAAGGAGGGCGGGATCCCGCCGCGTATGCACAAAGACGCGCATGCCTTGTGCGTCTTGCCGCGCGACGGGCGCATCACGCCGAAGAAGCATTTCGAATCCATGATCTGCCCGGCGAGGCGGGCGCGGCCAAGGCTTTCGGGAAGAAGGGGCGGAAGCTTCACCCCTTCGGCCGACGGCGCGATCCAGTCTTCGACTCCAAGCGGCACTTCGAGCATCTGCCGTGGGCCGCGTTCGATGAGGACGCCGGCGGCGGTGAAGGCGCGGCCCTCATGGGCGGCGAGGTCGAGGGAGCTCGTGCACTTCCCCTGCGCGACGATGAGCACGGGCTGAGACTCGCCCGCCGGGAAGTGGGCCGCCAGCACCTCGAGGCCGGTCGCGGACTCGGACTGGACCCGGAACTTCTCTGCCTGGCTCAGACCGACCGACGCGCCGAGCAGGCCCCCGGCCAT
>CAYTVQ010000041.1:0-13639 GCA_964441615.1 uncultured Caulobacterales bacterium
CATTTGAGCCGCGATGGCGAAGGCGGCATTGGCCTGTAGCGCAGTCTGGCCCGAGAGCGGGGCGCATGGACGCGACCCGGCGTTCCTGGATTGTCGCGCCCTGATTCGGAATCAAGGCGCTCGATCAGGTTTCTGACTGTCGCGGCGTCTTCGCGCACATCCGCGTACACTTTTTGCGCACGCCGCTCTAGGATCAGGTCGTTGCGGCCCAATTCCGGATCTTAGGGCGCGGCGACAGGTTCTATGGGTTTCGCCGGGAAAGGCGCCGTCAGCGACGCGCCGCAAACGCCTCTTCGAAAGCGGCGGCGGTCCTCTCGTAATGGTGGAGCGCTAAAGGCAGCGCCGCGGTCGCCGAACTGGCGCACCTCCCGCGACACGCATCCTCGATCGTGCGCGCCGCGAGAGAAAAGCGGGCCGCGCCGACATTCATAGCTGAACCTTTGAGGGAGTGCGCGCTCCGGGCCGCGCCAGCAAGGTCGCCAGTCGCGAGCTGTTCCTTGAGGTCAACGAGAAGCTGGTCGGTCGAGCGCCAGAACGCGTCCAGAATTTCGCGTGCGCCCGCGACTCCGGCAGCCGCGATCAGCCCGTCGATCTGGTCGAGATCGACGTAAGGCGCCTCGGGCGGGCAGTCGGAGGCCGATCCTGCGCTCATGGGCTCCGTTCAAATAACAGGCATCCTGAACGCTTCCGCGTCCAAGATTTGATACTATAGTTTTGCCGGCCGCGTTAAGATCATTCTAACGGTTTAAATTAAAAATCAGTTATCGCGCAATCGAGAGTGCGTCGGACGGTCAGCGCCTGCCCGCGAACTTGTTGGTCGCGCGCACGAGGGCGTCAATGATGCCGGGCTCGCTCGCGGCGTGGCCGGCGTCGCCAATTATGTTGAATTCGGCCTCGGGCCAGGCCTTGTGCAGATCCCATGCGGTCAGCATGGGCGTGCACACATCGTAACGACCCTGAACAATCACGGACGGGATGTGACGGATGAGGCCGACATTCGAGATAAGCTGGTCGTCGCGCTCGAAGAATCCGCCATTGACGAAATAGTGACTCTCGATGCGCGCGAAGCTGATGGCGAACTCATCGCTGGTGAAGCTCGCGATCCTCTCGGAGGACGGGACGAGCGAGACCGTGCCGCCTTCCCAGGCGCTCCAGGCCTTGGCGGCGGCGAGCATTCGCGCCTGGTCGGTCCCGGTAAGGATTCGATAATAAGCCGAAACCATGTCGCCGCGTTCCGACGGCGGGATCGGCCTCAAATAGTGCTCCCAGGCATCGGGCCAGATCCAGTGGGCGCCTTCCTGGTAGAACCACCGGATTTCGGCGCGGCGCAGCGTGAAGATCCCCCGCAGCACCAGTTCCGTCACCCGGTCGGGATGGGTCTGCGCATAGGCGAGGGCGAGCGTCGAGCCCCACGAGCCGCCAAACACCTGCCAGCGCTCGACGCCGAGATGCCGCCGCAATTTCTCCATGTCTTCGACAAGATGCCAGGTCGTATTCTCCCGCAATTCGGCGCGCGGCGTGGATTTCCCGCAGCCGCGCTGGTCAAAGACGATAATGCGGTAAAGGGCGGGATCGAAATAACGGCGCATCGAGGGCGTGGAGCCGCCGCCGGGCCCGCCATGACAGACGACGGCGGGCTTGCCGCGCGGATTGCCGGATACTTCAAAATAGATCTCGTGAAGATCGGAGACCTTAAGAACTCCCGACTCATACGGATCGATGGGCGCAAACAGGTCGAAGCGGTCGGACATATCTCGGCTGACGCAAAGGGGTTGAACGTGATAGTGCTTAGACAGGGGGTCGGCCGGTCGATCAAGACGATTTCAGCGCGCTCCGCGAGTGCGTCGCGGGTGCGGGAGCAGGCAGTGCGTTTGGAGTTGAGTCAGCGCCTCGCCGCGTTGGCGGGCCTCTTTGTGGCGGCGTTGGCGACTGGATGCACCACTGTCGTCCTTTCTGATAACTCTGAGCAGGAGAGGACGGCCGTAGAGCACGCAGCGCTGGTCGAGGCGGCGGCGGCCATCGCCAGGACCCCTTGGCCAAAACCCGAGAGCGCGTCATGGACAGACCGGCTCGCCGGCGCGACCGATACAGGACCGCGCATCAGCCATGACGATGCCGCACGGACCTATGTCGAGACGCTTCCCGCGCCGCGAAAGGACGCCGCCCTCGGCGATGCGGCGCAGCATCTTGGCGCTGCACGGGCCCTCGTCCTCGCCGCCGAAGCTGCATCTGGCGCGCTTCGGCCGGCCATGTCAGATGTTTCGGTCGTAGAGAAGGCGATCCTGGACCTGCGTGAGGCGCGGGATGTCTACCTCGCCAGCCTAAAGCTGATCGCCCGTGCGGGCGAGCCGGTCGCCTCGACAGAATCGCGCCAACTGAAGGCTGAATTTGGCGCCGTGATCGAGGACCTTGGCGCCGCCGCGGATCGCCTTGCCGATGAGGCGGAGAATGATCCGCGGCGGACCTTCGCTGGTCCCGCGGCGCGGTTCCTGAACTGACTTTCCCTGCCGCTGTCCCCCGGCGTTGCCCTGTCCGAGCGGGCGAGGCACAACCCGGCTGAAGAGCCGCACGGGATCAGTCATGAGCGCCCAAGAAGCCGTCCGCCCCGCCTGGAAGACCGACGACCTCGTTCTATTCGAGGATGAGGTCTTCAAGTTCTTTTCGCGCGAACTCGCGCCGCATGTCGAGAAATGGCGTGAACAGGGGAAGGTCGATCGCTGGGCCTGGGAGAAGGCGGGCGAGGCGGGGCTCCTTTGCATGTCGATGCCAGAAGAGTATGGCGGCGCCGGCGGCACGTTCGCGCATGAGCAGATTTTCTGTGAACAGCAGGTGAAAGCGGGCGTCGAGGGTTTCGGCGCCGGGCTCCATAACTGTATCGTCGCACCTTACATTCTCCACTACGGAACCGAAGAGCAGAAGCGACGCTGGCTGCCCCGCATGGCGAAGGGCGAGCTCATCGGCGCCATCGCCATGACTGAACCCGGCACCGGCTCGGACCTCCAGGCGGTGAAAACGACGGCGATCAGGCGCGGCAATCAGTATGTCGTGAACGGATCGAAGACCTTCATCACCAACGGCCAGACCGCAAATCTCATCATCGTCGTCGCGAAGACCGACCCCTCGGAGGCCGCGAAGGGCATTTCGCTCATGGTCGTCGAGACCGACGAGGTCGAGGGCTTCCGGCGCGGGCGCAACCTCAAGAAGCTCGGCAACAAGGCGCAGGATACCTCCGAACTCTTTTTCGATGAGGTGAAAATTCCGACCGAAAACCTACTTGGACCGGCGGAGGGCCAAGGCTTCTTCCAGCTCATGCAGCAATTGCCGCAGGAGCGCCAGCAGATCGCCGTGATCGCCATCGCCGTCATCGAGAAAGCGCTCGAACTCACCATCGCCTATGTCAAGGAGCGCACCGCCTTTGGCCGGCCGATCTTCAGCTTTCAGAACACCCAGTTCAAGCTTGCCGAGTGCAAGGCCAAGGCGACCATGGCGCGCGTCTTCGTCGATCACTGCACGTCGCTGCTTCTGGAAAAGAAGCTCGACCCGGCGACGGCCTCGATGGCCAAAATGCTGCTGACGGATCTCGAGAACGAGATTGTGGACGAATGCCTCCAGCTCTTCGGCGGCTACGGCTACATGGATGAATATCCGATCAGCCGCATGTATGCCGATGCGCGCGTCCAGCGCATCTATGGCGGCACCAACGAGATCATGAAGCTCCTGATCGCTCGATCGCTCTAGGGAAAAGGAGTCCGTGTGAATTCGATGATTGTAAAATTTGCGGCGCGCCTGATCGCCGCAATGTGCGTCTGGGCCTCAGCAGCGTCGGCGCAGCTCACCTTCGAGGATATGACGAACCGTCCGGGTTCGGACTACCGCGTGTTCGGCGTGCCGCCGCCGCCGCCGCCGGGCCACGGTCCCGCCGTGGGTTGGGGGTTCTGCCGCATCAGCTGCAATGAAGACTTCATGTGCCGCGCGTGGAGTTATGAGCCGCCGCCCCCGGGAGCGACCGACGGAATTTGCCGCCTGAAGTCCGATGCGCCGCCCGCCATCGCTGATCCGTGCTGCGTTTCGGGCGTCAAGCCGACCGCGCCGCCATTCCCCTGGGGCGAATGGCTGCACGAGCGAGACAGCTTCCGCACGGGCGACGAGATGCGGGCCTTCGCCCTGCAGAAATACGACGACAAGCCCTGGATGTGCGAATATGCCTGCGCGATCGAGGTCGATTGGGTGAGCGGAGACCGGTGCCTTGCCTGGTCTTGGGAAGCCACTCCCAACAAGGATCATATCTGCCGGCTTTTCCGCGACGAACGCGGCGCGTCGTTCCGTGCGGGGGACGTTTCGGGTAAGATCGGCCTTAGATGACCACCTTCGCCGCCAGAACCGCCTGGGTCACCGGCGCCTCTTCCGGCATCGGCGAGGCGCTCGCCATTGAGCTTTCAAGGCGGGGCGCGCATGTCGTCCTTTCCGGCCGGAACATTTCGGAATTGAAGCGCGTCGCTGCCGCCTGCACCGGCGAGACGCTCCTTCTGCCTTTTGAGGCGACGGACTACGGGGCGCTGCCGGCGATTGTCGAAAGGGCCCTCGCGTGGAAGGGCGGTGTCGATATTGTCATCAACAACGCTGGCGTCAGCCAACGCAGCCTTGCGCTGGACACGTCTTTCGAGACCTATCGGCGCATCATGGAGATCGACTTCTTTGCGCCTCTGCGCCTGACCCAGCTCGTGCTTCCCTCGATGGTCGAACGGGGCTCAGGCCATATCAGCGTCATCAGTTCGGTCGCCGGCAAGGTCGGCACGGTGCTGCGCACGGGTTATTGCGCCGCCAAGCACGCCGTCATCGGCTATTTCGACGCGCTTCGCGCCGAAGTGGAAAAGGCCTACGGCGTTTCCGTGAGCGTCGTGCTGCCGGGGTCCGTCAGAACTGGGGTTGCGCGCAATGCGCTCCTCGGCGACGGCGCCGCGCGCGGCCGCTCCGATGAGAATATCGACAACGGCATGGACCCGGCGCGCGTCGCCGAAGTCGTGCTTGACGGCATCGCAGCGGGCCGGCGCGAGATTCCGGTGGCGGAAGGCATGGAGGCCGGCGCCATGGCCATGCGCATCGAGGCGCCCGAGAAGCTCTTTGACCTTCTCGCCGCGCAGGGCGCCGCTCTTGCGGAAGCGCGTGCGCGCGGCGCGTCCGCCGAGCCGCCGCCCGTCAAGTCATGAGCGAGACGTCGGCCGGCGGTGGTCCCGGGACAATCCCGCCCGAGCCGGCCAGCTTGCCGCCTGCCGCGCCAGTCGCCATCCCCCCGGTTCCGCATCGCGCGCCCAAACGCCCGGCGCTGGCGAGGGCTGTGTCGGTTCTCGGCTGGGCCTTCGTTACATTGTTTTATGGGTCGCTGCTGCTGGTTCTCGCCTACAGAGTCCTCCCGCCGCCCGACACCTGGACCATGCTGGAGCGCAGACTGTCGGGCGAATCCATCAATCGTCCGTGGACGCCTCTTTCTGGGATTTCGCCCCATCTTGTGCGCAGCGTCATCGCCGGCGAGGATTCGCGCTTCTGCCGCCATGACGGCCTTGACTTCGAGGCTATCGACAAGGCGCTTGATCACAACAGAAGAAGCGGGAAGCGCCGCGGCGCCTCCACAATCAGTCAGCAGACAGCGAAAAACGCCTTCCTGTGGAATGGCGGCGGCTGGATCCGCAAAGGCGCAGAAGCCTGGTTCACGCTGGCGATGGAGGCGACCTGGCCCAAGCGCCGCATCATGGAGGTCTATCTCAACATCGCCGAGTGGGGCGACGGAAATTTCGGGGCAGAGGCCGCCGCTCGGGCCCGCTTCGGCAAGAGCGCCGCTGACCTTACGCGCGAGGAAGCCGCGCTCCTCGCGGCTGTGCTGCCGAGCCCGAACAAATGGCGCGTCGATCCGCCGGGACCCTATGTGAAACGCCGCGCCGCCACGCTGCGCAAGCGCATGGAGATTATCCGCAATCAGGGACTGGATGCGTGCGTGCTGCGCTGATCAGACAGGGGGATTTTTCATGGGCGTGATGGCGTTCGCCTGTTACCGTCCGAAACCGGGCAAAGAGGCTGAACTGCTGGCGCTGACGCGCACGCATCTGCCGCTGCTCATCAGAGAGGGCCTCGCGGAGGATCGTCCATCCATGCTTGGACGCGCGAGGGATGGAACGCTGGTCGAGGCGTTCGTCTGGAAATCGAGGGAAGCGATCGACGCCGCGCACAAAAACGCCGCTGTCGGCGCGCTCTGGGCGAAATATGGCGAGATCGCCGACTTCGTCATGACGAAGGATCTTCCCGAAGCCGCAGCGGTCTTCCCGGAGTTCGAAGCCGTTCCCCTGGAACCGCCCCGGATCGCCGCCAGGGCGCCGGTCGGCGTCGAGGTCGAGGCGGGCAAGGCCTATTTCTGGTGCGCCTGCGGAAAGTCTGCGACCCAGCCCTTCTGCGACGGCTCGCACAAGGGCACGACCTTCACTCCGCTCAAATGGACCGCGCCGGAGTCGCGTAAGGTCTTCTTCTGCGCCTGCAAACGCACGAGCGGTCAGCCCCTGTGCGATGGATCTCACAAGGCCCTGTAACCCTGTGGAGGGGGCTTGCGGCGCGCGCTCGCTGCGATGACAATCGCGTTTCGGCGTCGGAGGGGCGGGCCATGAACAGAATGATGCTTGGCGGAATTGCAGCGCTCCTGGCCGCGGGCGGGGGCGGCGCCTGGTGGATAATGAGCCAGGAGGGTTCGGCTACTGCGGTCGCATCGGTCGTCAGAGCGCCGGCGGCGGAGGCAGGGCCGCCGGCCGCCGATTCGCCGCCTGCCGACACCGCGGCCGAGAGCCTCGATCCTGCTGCCTTGCCCGATGCGGCGCTCGCCGCGCAGAGCATTTCGATCGAGCGCGGCGCCTGCTTTGGTCCGTGTCCGATTTACAAGGCGACCGTCTGGGGCGATGACCGGCTCGTCTTCGAGGGGCGCAAATTCGTGACTCGCGAGGGCATGCACGAGGCGAAACTTGCACAAGGGTCCTTTGCCCGTCTCGTCGACATCGCGAAACGCCACGACTTCGCGTCGATGGATGCAAAATGGCCGGACGAGCAGGGCCTCAATTGCCCCGAGCCGCCGACCGACATGCCCACCGTCGTTGTGGCCGTCGATGCCGGGGCCCTGCGCCACCGCGTCTCCTATTACGAGGGATGCGGGGGCACTCCGGCCGCCGAGCGTGTGGAGCGCATGGTCGCCGAGCTCGACAAGGCGCTGGCGCTTGGAGAGTGGATCGGCCGCCGCGAGGACTGGTATGGCAAGCGCTCCGCGCCGGACAAATAGGCGCGCGGGCAGGCGCTAGGTCCCGGGCGGAAATCGATCTAGAGGATCGCCGAACCCCTTCAGCCTTGAGCCGCCAGCACAAATGCCCGAGCTTCTCCTTGAAATCCTCTCTGAAGAAATCCCGGCGCGAATGCAGGCCCGCGCCGCCGCAGACCTTGAGCGGCTCATGAATGAAAGGCTGCTCGCCGCCGGCTTCATGCCGGAGGGCGTCAAGGCTTTCGCGACGCCGCGCCGCCTCGCGCTGGTCGCCGCGGGCCTGCCGCGCCGCCAGAAAGACCGCAAGGAGGAAAAGAAAGGCCCGCGCGTCGGCGCCCCCGAAAAGGCGATCGAGGGTTTTCTGAAGTCCGCTGGCCTGTCGTCGCTCGATCAGTGCGAGATCCGCGACGACAAGAAGGGCGCATACTATGTCGCGATGATCGACGAGAAAGGCCGCGACACCGCCGAGGTCGTTGAGGACATCGTGCCGGAGATCGTCGCGGGATTTCCCTGGCCGAAATCGATGCGCTGGGGCGAGGGCGAGCTTCGTTGGGTGCGGCCGATCCACTCGATCCTGTGCGCCTTCGACGGCGAAGTCGTGCCCGTGAAGATCGACGGCATGACGGCGGGCGACGAAACGCGCGGCCACCGCTTCATGTCGAAAGGGACAATCCGCGCCCGGAGTTTCGACGCCTATGCGGCTGCGCTCAAGTCGGCGAAGGTGCTGATTGACCGCGAGGAGCGCAGGGCGCTCATCGCCGCCGAGGCGAAGACCTTGTGCGCGGCGCAGGGCCTTGAGCTTCTCGAAGACGAGGGGCTGCTTGGAGAGGTCGCAGGTCTCGCCGAATGGCCTGTCGTCATGATGGGCGCCTTCGAGCGGAAGTTCCTGGCGCTCCCGGACGAGGTTCTGACCGCCGTCATGCGCGGGCACCAGAAATATTTCTCGGTGAAGGATCCGAAGACAGGACGCCTCGCGAACAAATTTGTCTTCGTCGCGAACATCGAAGCGCCGGACGGCGGCGCCGGCATGCGCCCCGGCTATGAGCGCGTCCTGACTGCGCGTCTCTCCGACGCATGGTATCTCTACAACAAGGATCTCAAGACGCGGCTCGAGGACCGCATCGCCGATCTCGATCGCGTGACCTTCTTCGAAGGGCTTGGCAGCATCGGCGATCGCGTCCGCCGCCTGGTGGGCCTAGTTGACGACCTCGCCCGCTACGTCGCCTTGGATCAGGCGGCTGCGCAGCAGGCCGCCCGTCTTGCCAAGGCGGACCTGACGGCCGGCATGGTCTATGAGTTCCCCGAACTCCAGGGGATCATGGGCCGCTATTACGCCCTCGCGCAGGGCGTTCGCGCCGACATCGCCGACGCCATCCGCGATCACTACAAGCCGAAAGGCGCAGATGACGACGTTCCGACCGCGCCGGTCTCCGTCGCCGTCGCCTTGGCGGAGCGGATCGATGCGCTGCATGGGTTTTTCGCCATCGGCGAGACGCCGACCGGGTCCAAGGATCCCTTTGCGCTGCGACGGGCCGCGCTTGGGGTCATCGCAATCATCCTGAGGAACGACCTTCGAATCCCGCTGACAGAACTGACCGAAGGCGCGCTTCAGTTGTTCCGAAATCATCTTGGCCAGTCCTTCGGCCCGGGCAAGGTCTCCGAGCTCCTGAGCTTTTTCCACGACCGCCTGAAGGTCTATCTCCGCGACAAGGGCCATCGGCACGATCACATCGACGCCGCGCTGATGAAAGTGGGTGGGACTCTCGAGGACGATCTCGTCCTCATCGTGAAGAAGCTCGAAGCGCTGGAAGCCTTCCTCAAGACCGATGACGGCGCCAACCTCGCGGCGGCCTACAAGCGCGCCGCGAATATTCTGAAGGCGGAGGAAAAGAAGGAAGCGGGCGCGGCGCCTCCCCCCCAGCCCCCCCTCGAAGAGGGGGGGAGGGAGTCCCGGGCAAAAGCTCCATTGCTCCGCGAGGGTTTCCCCCCCTCTTCGAGGGGGGGCTGGGGGGGAGGCGACATCGACGCGTCGCTCCTGAAGCTCGGCGAAGAGAAGGCGCTTTACGACGCGCTGAAGGCCGCGGAGGACAACGCGGACGCCGCCATGGTCGACGAACGCTTCGCCGACGCCATGGCGGCGCTCGCCTCGCTGCGCCGTCCGGTCGACGCCTTCTTCGACAAGGTGACCGTGAACGAT
Source organism: uncultured Caulobacterales bacterium (assembly GCA_964441615.1). GTDB lineage: Bacteria > Pseudomonadota > Alphaproteobacteria > Caulobacterales > Parvularculaceae > Amphiplicatus. Next base: position 9,483 of record CAYTVQ010000041.1, read on the forward strand.
CCCGATCCGGCGCTGCGGGCCAACAGGCTCGCTCTGCTTGCGCGCCTGAGGGCTGCGACCGCGCACGTCGCCGATCTCTCGAAGCTCGAAGGCTGACGCTGGGATCGTTCGATGACATCCGAACTCGTCATCGACGTCAAAGGCCTCACCAAAAAATTCGGCCAGAAGACCGTCGTCGATCATTTCGATCTCGCCGTGCCGAAGGGCCTCATCTACGGCTTTCTGGGTCCGAACGGCTCGGGCAAGACGACGACCATCCGCATGGTGTGCGGACTGCTCCGTCCCGACGAAGGGTCCGGAACCTGCCTCGGATTTGACGTCATCAGGGAGAGCGCGGCCATCAAGGAGAATGTGGGCTACATGACCCAGAGATTCTCCTTGTACGAAGATCTTTCGATCCGCGAAAATCTGGAGTTCATCGCGCGGCTCTACAGCCTCGACGACCGCAAGGCCCGTGTCGCCGCCGCGCTCGCCGATCTGGGTCTGGACGCGCGCGCGGGCCAGCTTGCGGGCAAGCTTTCGGGCGGCTGGAAGCAGCGCCTCGCGCTCGCCGCCTGCATGATCCACGAGCCGCGCCTTCTCCTGCTCGATGAACCGACCGCCGGAGTCGACCCGAAGGCGCGGCGCGACTTCTGGGACACGATCCGGCGTTACGCGGCCCAGGGGGTCACTACGCTCGTCTCTACCCACTACATGGACGAAGCGGTCCAGTGCGACCGCATCGCCTATATCGCTTACGGACGAAAGCTGCTCGACGCCCCGACGCGCGAGATCCCCGCACGCATCGGCCTGAAGGGCTATGAGATCGTCGCCGACGATCTCGAGGAGCCTGCGCGCCGCCTGAAAGACGCGGCGGGGATCGACGTGATGGCCCGGTTCGGGGCCGCCATTCACGCCTGCGGCCGCGACATGGCCGCGCTCGACGCCGCCGTCGCGCCGCTTGCCGCGCTCCCAGGCGCAAGAGTGACGCCGATCGAGCCCGGGCTCGAGGAGGCCTTCATCTTTCTCATGAACGAGGCGCGGGACAATTTCGAATGAAAACGCTCCCGAGCCTGTCGCGGATTCTCGCCATCTTCATGAAAGAGCTCGTGCAGATGCGGCGCGACCGCATCACCTTTTCGATCATGATTGCGGTGCCGATCCTGCAACTGACGCTCTTCGGTTTCGCCATCAATACCGACCCGCGCCATCTTGCGACCGCGGTGCTCCTGAAGGATGAGGGACCGCTGACGCGGAGCATCCTCTCCGGGCTCAGCCAGTCCACCTATTTTGAAATTGTCGCGCGGGCGCAGAACGAAGCGGACGGTGAAGCGATGCTGCGCTCGGGCAGGATATCCTATCTCATCGTCATTCCGGAGAATTTCGAACGCGATTTCGTGCGCGGCGAGCGGCCGGAGATTCTCATCGCCGCGGACGCCTCCGATCCCGTCGCAGCCGCGGGTCCAGTGAGCGCCGTGCGCGACATCGCCCTGCGCGCGCTTGCAGCGGACTTCGACCGCCTGCCGGCGCGCCTCAGGCCCCAGCCGTCGCCGGTCAATGTCATCGTGCACCGGCAGTATAATCCGGCCGGGATCACCGCCTACAACATCGTGCCCGGCCTCCTCGGCGTCATTCTCACCATGACGCTCATCATGGTGACCTCGATCGCGCTGACGCGCGAGGTCGAACGCGGCACGATTGAAGCGCTCCTGTCGACGCCCGTCCGTCCGCTTGAGGTCATGATCGGGAAGACGACGCCCTATGTCATTGTCGGCGTCATACAGACGCTGGTGGTCGTCGTCGCCTCTGTGCTGATCTTCCGCATTCCCTTTGCAGGAGACCTGCTGATATTCGTGCTGGCGGTCATCGTCTTCATCATGACCAATCTCATCCTCGGCTATCTCATATCGACCGCTGCTCGCACTCAGATGCAGGCGATGCAGATGACTTTCTTCGTCTTCTTGCCTTCCATTCTGCTCTCGGGGTTCATGTTTCCCTTCCGGGCCATGCCGGAATGGGCCCGCGCCATCGGCGAATGCCTGCCGATCACGCATTTCCTGCGCATGGTCCGCGAAGTGACGCTCAAGGGCGCGGGCGCGGCGGACATCGGCGGGGATCTCTGGCCGCTTCTTGCGATCATGCTGGTGCTGGCGACGATCGCCGTTCTGCGATTCCGGAGAACGCTTGATTAACGCATTTTTCAGGCGGCCAAGGCCCTAACCTCGGGTTAACCGCCGTGCTCTATTTCTTGAGCATGGGCCGGGGCTTAGCCAGATTTTCGAGCGACGAGGGCGGCAATATCGCGATCGTCTTTGCTCTGATGGCCGTGCTCATTGTCGGCGCCGGCGGGATTGGCCTCGACTTTGCGCGATGGGGCGCCCAGCGCGCAGCTCTCCAGGAAGCGGCGGATGCAGGGGCGATCGCCGGCGCGGTCGAGCTCGGTTATGGCGGCGCAGGCGTCGTGCAACGAGCGAAGAGCCGCGCCGAACGCCTCTCCGGCGCCAACCAGAGCGGCCTGCTCTCAGGCGCGGCGCCCAATGTCAGCGTCGACAAGAATGTCGGGACAGTGACCGTTTCATTCAGCGTGCCGGCGCAAAAGACTCTTTCGGCAGTCCTCGTAAAGGGCGAAAGGCTGCTTGAAGCGCAGGCGACCGCCAAGGTCGCCGGCAAGGTCGTCGCCTGCATCTATGCGCTCAACCCAACGGCCTCGCAGGCCATGCGCGGCAACGGCTCCGCCATTGTTCAGGGGACAAACTGCGCGATCTATGTGAATTCATCGGCGGCGGACGCCCTGACCAATTCGGGAACCATCACGGCAAGCCATATCTGCGTGGTCGGCGGCTTCTCTGGGGGCGGCTACACGCCGGCGCCGCAATCGGGCTGTCCGCCCATTGCTGACCCCTATCTGTCGACGACGGTTCCGACAGCCGGCGGCTGCACGCAGACCAATCTTTCCATCAACGCCAATACGATGCTCAATCCCGGCGTCTATTGCGGCGGCATCTCGATCAGCGGCGGCGCGACCGTGACCTTCAGTCCCGGCCTCTATTTTCTGGTCAACGGACCGCTGAAGGTGACGGGCAATGCGTCGGTTCTCGGCGACGAAGTCGCCTTCATACTTTCGGGGACCGCGAGCGTCGATATCGCCGGTCAGGGCGAGGTCGTCACCACGCCGCCGCTTTCCGGCGCGGCCGCCGGCTTTTCCATCATGCAGGACCGCGCAGCGCCGCTTGGCGAAGTGAGCAGGATCACCGGCGAGGGCCGGTTCGAGTTTCCGGGAATAATTTACCTGCCGCGTCAGGCGATCGAAGTTGCGGGCCGCGCCGCCGGCAACGTCAACACGCCGACTTACGCCGCCATCGTCGCCGATACGATCACGGTCTCCGGCTCAGGCGATCTCTACGCGACCGCCGACATGTCGAAAGTCGGGAAGGGGGCTGCGCAGGCCATCACCATCGTCAACGCGAAGTTGATCGAGTAACGCCGCAGCGGACGCCGCCGCCACAACCGCCGGTTAACCTCAATCTTGTATTACAAAGCCGGGAGGATCCACACATGGACTCGATCTTCGACTTCTATGCATTCAGCCTGATGCTCGTATCGATCGGCCTTTTCGTCGTCAGATATCTTCGTGACGATCCGCCGGTCTATCCTTATCTCATCATCGCCAGCACATGCTTCGTCGGCAATTCGCTTGGAGAGGCCGGCGGCGGCGTCTATGCAATGGTCCTGCTCGTCGCCGCGTCTTTCTCCTTCCTTGGCTGCCTGCTCTTTCCGACATGGCGCAGCATGTCGACGACAAAGAAGCAGGCCGAGCCGGCCGCGTCAGACCAGCCGGCGGCGAAGGGCCAGGGCGCGGCCAGCGTCGGCTGAGCGCTCAAATATCCAGATTGTCTCTGGCGAAGGCCGCGTTTTCAGTGATGAACTGAAAACGCGGTTCGGCGTTCCTGCCCATCAGCCGATCGACCAGGTCGGCCGAGGACTCGACCCTGTCATCGGCGATGACGACGCGCGCGAGACTGCGCGTGTTCGGGTTCATGGTCGTCTCTTTGAGCTGCTCCGGGTTCATCTCGCCGAGGCCCTTGAAGCGGCCGACTTCGACCTTCTGGTTCGCCTTGAACTCGCTCTTGAGAAGCCTGTCGCGCGCGGCCTCGTCCATGGCGTAGACGGACTTTCCC
>CAYTVQ010000042.1:0-13533 GCA_964441615.1 uncultured Caulobacterales bacterium
GGGAACAGCTTGAGTTCCTCCGCTTTCCCCTCGGCGACATGCCCAAGTCCGAGGTCAGGCGCATCGCCGGCGCCTTGGGTCTCGCAGTCGCAGAGAAGCCGGACAGCCAGGACATCTGCTTCGTGCCGGAAGGGAAATACGCATCGGTGGTCGAACGCCTGCGCCCGGGTTCGGCCGAGCCCGGCGACATCGTTCATGTCGATGGAACCCTCATGGGCCGCCATCCCGGCGTCATTCATTATACGGTCGGCCAGAGGCGAGGTCTCGGCGTCGCCGCCGGCGAGCCGATCTATGTCGTGCGCATCGATGCTCACAAAAGGCAGGTGATTGTCGGTCCGCGCGAAGCCCTGCTCGTAAAACGGCTGCGCCTCAAGGAGACATCATGGATCGGTGGCGGGGCCCTCGATGAAGCTGCGCGGGCCGGTACTGAGGTAGCAGTCAAGGTGCGCTCGACACGCCCCCCGGCCCCTGCACGTCTCGTCTGGCGCGATGGGCTTGCAGTCGAGTTCGAGGCGGGCGAGGAGGGCGTCGCCCCCGGCCAGGCCTGCGTCTTTTATTCCCCGGAAGCGGGCCATGACCGTGTTCTCGGCGGGGGATGGATTTCGAAGACCGAGTCAGCCTCATTCACTGCCTGACACAGTTTCGCGGGTCCCATGGTCAAGAAGCTATACAACTGCCTCAACTGCCCGGCCTATTGCTGCACCTACACGCTGATCCCTGTGACCGATTTCGACCTGAAGCGGCTCGCCAAGCACCACGGGATCAGCGTGAAGGCGGCCGAGGCGAAATTCACCAAATATGGCGATGAGGAGAATCCGCGCGTGCTTCGACACAGGGCGGACGAACACTTTTCGACAGCCTGCATGTTTCTCGATCAAGAAACGCGGGGCTGCACCATATATGCCGGGCGACCACGCATCTGCCGCGATTTCCCGACCCAGTCGCGCTGCGGCTATTACGAGTTTCTGAAATTCGAGCGCGACGTGCAGGACGATCGCGACTGGGTCGCGACGACTGACTGATGGCGGAGCGCGTCGATACGGTCGTCATCGGCGCCGGCGTCATCGGTCTTGCATGCGCGCGGGCGCTTGCGCTTTCGGGGCGCGAGGTGATGGTCCTCGAACGCAACGCCGCGTTTGGGGCAGAGACGTCGTCGCGCAATTCCGAGGTCATTCACGCCGGCATCTATTATCGGCCGGGCGGCCTCAGGGCGCGCCTTTGCGTGGAGGGGCGGCATCTGCTCTACGCCTATTGCCGCGAGCGCAGCGTCAATCACGCGCAATGCGAAAAGCTCATCGTCGCGACGGGCGACGCCGAGGCGCCAAGGCTTGCCGAGTTGCAGAAAGTCGCCGGGCGCAATGGCGTCGATGACCTGCAAATGCTGTCCGGCGCCGAGGCGATGGCGCTGGAGCCGGGCCTTTTTTGCAAGGCGGCGCTCCTCTCGCCATCGACCGGAATCGTCGATGCGCATGGCCTCATGCTTTCTCTCCTTGGCGATCTCGAAAACGCCTCCGGCGCTCTCGCGCTGTCAAGTCCCGTCATCGGCGGGCGCGTCGTCGCGGGGGGGGTGGAGATTGACGTCGGTTACGATGAGCAAATGACGCTGCATGCCCGCCTTGCCGTCAATTGCGGCGGTCTGTGGGCGGATGAAATCGCGCGCGCCATAACGGGGCTAGACAACGCGAAAATCCCGCGCCAGCGCCCGGCCAAGGGCCGCTATTTCACGGTCTCAGGCAAGGCGCCGTTCTCGCGGCTCATCTACCCTCTGCATGCGCCCGACAGCCAGGGCATCCACTACACGCGCGATCTCGGCGGCCAGGCGCGCCTCGGACCCGACATCTCATGGGAGCCGCCGCTCGGCGATTATTCGGTAGATGAAAGCGCGCGCAGCGTTTTCTTTGAAGCCGCCCGCAAGTTCTGGCCCGACCTGAGACTTGAAAGCCTCAATCCCGGTTACGCCGGCCAGCGGCCGAAGGCGACCGGTCCGGGCGAGGAGGGCGATTTCCTCATTCTCGGTCCCAAGGATCACGGAACGCCCGGCTATTTTGGCCTTTACGCCATGGAATCGCCGGGGCTCACCTCATGCCTCGCGATCGCCGCGCATGTCGCGGCGCTCGCGAAGGCCTCGCCGACCTGATAGCCTTGGCGCGGGGGTCTGGAGGGGAGTCGCATGACGATGATTGAGGCGCGCACGCCGGCGGCGCAGAACCTGCCGGGCGAGGAAGACCTGCGCTTCATCCGCAACTTCCATGACATCTTCCTGTCAATCGGCATCTTGATGTTCGCGGCCGGCCTTGGCCTTGCGACCACAATCGGAGTGGGGCCCATGGTCCGCGACGCATTTGCATCCGGCGAGGATGGCTGGCGGCGGGGGCTGACGATCGTCGCCGCGGCGTCGGGAGCGAACGCCGTCATCATGTGGTTTATGGCCGAGTTCTTCACGCGGGGCCGGCGGCTCTTCCTTCCCTCGATCGTCATTCTCATCGCCTTTGTTGGTTTCTTCTCTATCGCGGCGGCCGCCGGCTATGGCGCGGTCATCGGCTTTGATGCTCAAATTCTGGAGCGCGCAGGTCAACCCGAGGGACCGCGGTCCGGAGACGGGCTCTTTGCAAGCGCCGCATTCAGGGAGCTTATTCGCGAGGGATCCGAAGCGGCGATTGTCATCCTCGGCGCCGTCACCGCCGCGATCCTCGTGTTTTATGTCCGCATGAAGCTGCCGTTCGCGATGGGCATGTTTGCGCTCTATCTCAGCGCCGTCGGCGTCGCGGCCGCCTACAACGTCTGGCCTGACCGGATTCTGGAGATCGCCGAACCGGCGCAGCTTCTCTCGGGCGTCTTTCTGTTTCTGCTCGGAATTGTGTTTGACGCGCGTGATCCCGAACGCAAGACGCGCATGTCCGACAACGCCTTCTGGCTGCACTTTTTTGCTGCGCCCCTCATTCTGAATTCGTCGATCGGGATGACGGTCGGCGTCGAGCGCATCGTCGAAAACCCGACTGGCGCGGCGCTGGCGACTCTGCTCGTCGTCGCCGTGTTCTCCTTTGTCTCCCTGCTCATCAATCGCCGCGCGCTGCTGGTCGCCGGACTGCTCTACGCGCTGATTGCGGGCGGCTTCCTGATTTCGAAGACGGGCCTTAGCGGCGCCTGGACGCTGGCGGTGACGCTGCTCGTGCTCGGCGCCGCCATGGTGTTGCTTGGCGGCGGCTGGCACGCCATCCGAAGGGTCGTCGTCGCGCCCTTCCCGAAGCGTGGGCCGATCGCGCGCATCATTCCGCCCGAGCCGTCGAAAGAGGACCTGCGCGCTTCCGAATAGCCGCCTTGCGGGGCGCCGGGCCCGGGGCTATAGACCCGGACCTTTCCGCATGCCGGCGTTCTCGGCTTGCCCCGGCGGGGTAGCTCAGTTGGTGAGAGCGTGGGATTCATAACCCCAAGGTCGGCGGTTCGATCCCGCCCCCCGCTACCAGTTTCATTGGCCTGCTGACGGCCCGTGGCCGCCGTCGCCGCGGCAGGTCCGCGACCCGCATGAGAATGACCACGCGACATGCATTGCGAGAGTCGCAGATTCGCCCATGAAGCGGCTGATGCCGTGCGCATCGCGCCAGAATTGCAGTGCATGCGGAACCTTAGGAAGATTTCACGTAGGCAGCGGGCACGCTGAAGAACCGGAAAGCAGGGGCGGTCTTCAAGGATCCGCGCGCCGAGCGCTTGTCTCGGCATCAACAATGGCGGAAGCCTTTACCAGAGCTTAAGTTGCTGCATCGGGCCGCAGCCCGTCTATGGCGTCGGGCGAAGTCTTCGGATTGAAGTAACCGAGTAAGGGGCTGACCTGCATGAAAAATATCAGCAAAGGCGCGCGCGGCGCTTTCATGGCCTGTCTCATGGCGGGATGCGGTTTGTCGGGCGCCGGGCCAGAGCTCATCGCGTCAGCGGCCGCGCAGTCGGTTCCTGCGGCGCCGACAGTCCTGCCAGCCTCTTTTCCCAATACCAGCGACGGCAAGCCGATCTCGCAGCTCGGCCTCTACTGGTGGCGCTATTGGAGCTATGAAGAGCCATTTATCGATCTCGCCAAGCAGGACAGCGCGCGCTGGTCGGCTGTCCTGCATGGCGGCGGGCGCATGTCCTACGAGGACATGTGGAAGGCGGGCTACATCGACAAGGCGACGCTTTACCCGAAGTCGTTCCCCCCGAACATCTGGTACATGATGGGTGGGCGCGCCCGCCACGGCGCCGCAGTGCTGCCGGCCGCCTACGCAGGGACTTACGTCATTACCTGGGAGGGCGACGCCGATTTGTCCTTCAGCACACGGAACTGCACGGTAGCAATAAGGAACAACTGTCAGCGCCGCGTGTCCGCCAATAGAGTGGAAGCGACATTCGACGCGACGAGCACGGATATCGGCGACTGGCGTATCATGCGGATCGGCCCCGGAGGCGTGAAGAACATCCGCGTTTTTCGCAAGTCGAACGAAAGTCTGTTGCAAGCGGGCAAAATTCTTAACCCGCGCTTTGCAGCGCATGCCCGGCGCTACAAGGTGCTGCGGTTCATGGACGTGCTCGAAGCCAGCCAGGCGCGGCCCTTCCGCGCGGGCGATTTCGCGCGGTTTGATCAGGCGACGTGGTCGCCGGAGTGGATGCCCGATTACGCCAAGGCCCCAGACGTCCCGAAATATCCATCCTTCGAGACCATTTTCCGCGTGTCGATGGAGACTGATACGGCCGCCTGGGTCCATGTCGCCGGGCTTCCTGGCGCTCCGGCCTCCTTCAACAGTCTCGTGGATCCGGCCGACGCGGGCCTCTGGAAGGAGGCGTGCCGGGCAAGCCTCCAGACGATCCTCGCTTCATCCGATTGGGGCGCCTACATGGACGGGATCGTCAGCGGGCTTGTCGCCGCCAAATACCCGACTGACCGCCTGGTCATTCTGGAGCCATGGAACGAAGTCTGGAACTGGGGCGGGCCATGGGCGCGAATGACCCATTGCAGCGATGGCGTCACGGCGGCGCTGGGCATGAAGGGCGCTCCGGGCTGGCCCCCGCGCTATGGCTATGGGTATCTCGCCGCGCACGCCATGGTCGAGTTCGACAGGGCGCTGAAACGCGCCGGGCGCAAGCAGGCATGGACGCTCGCCATGGGCTCGCAAATGGCGTGGGACGCGGTGACGATCGGCGGGCTCGAGGGCTTCAAGCGGTATTTCGCCGACAGGGCCGCCGATCCAAAGCCGTGGCTGCGGCATGTCGGCGTTTCTACTGCGTCCTATTACGACGCCTCGTTCAATCGGAGCGAGGGCTATCTGACAGCGGCGTCGGAGGGCGAGCATCTTGCAAAGCTCAAGGCGGCGATCCTGGCTGACGGCGCCGGCCTTGCGAAGAGGCGCGCCGACTATGTGATCAACGGAACTGGTTCGGGAACCCTCGGGTGGATGATCGCGCTCCGAAGGCGGCATCAGGAAGTCGCAGAGTCCTATGGGGCCTACTTCCTTGGCGACTATGAGGGTGAGAGCCATGAGATGCTCCCCGCCTATCTGGCGGCGGACCCCGTCGTCGTGAACTGGGCCGAGGAGTTCATCGCCGGGCCCCAAGGCGAGCGCGTCACGCGCGCCTGGGCGGATGCGCTCAAGGCGCAAAACCCGAACGCGATCATTTCGAACTACATGTCGATCACGCCGCGCGACCCGGAAGGGAGGTCGGCTGCCGACACCAAGTTCGCCGATCCCTGGTACGATGGCTATTACGGGGACCAGAGCGGACGGACGCGCGGGCTTGCAAATATCCTGAGATAGCCGCGTTCGTCTGACAGGCTCAGCTTTCGTGCTCCGGCTTTAGCCTGGTGCGCCAAGGTCCGGCGAGATCGCGCAGTTCGGCGTTGATCGCATCGACTTCCAGCCGGAGGGCGCCGCCGCCGGCGAAAATCATCGTGACGACGCCCGCGCCGTCTGCCGCAGGCTTGAACTCGACGGCCAGCAGCTCGATGACGGCGTCCTTCGATTCAGTGCGCAGATTGATCTGTCTGACCGCGGTCACGTCGTCGAAATGAGTCCCGACTCGCGCCCGCCAGAAAGGCCCGGCGCGGCGATCGCCTCCGGCTTCCCACAAGAACCGGTTGGCGACAAAGGCGAAGCGCCGTTCGCGCGGCATGTAGGCCATGTCGCCGACCTTGAGGATCGCATCCTGCAAGCAGAGCGACACAGCCCGCAGATCCTCGGCATCAGCCGCCATCAGGCGCAACGGCTTGTAATCCTTAAGCCCCGTCACGCATCACCCTCTCACGCGCTCTACGAGCGCGCCGCATTGAGCGAGCTTCTCTTCGAGGCGTTCAAAGCCCCGGTCAAGGTGGTAGACGCGATTGACGATGGTCTGGCCTTCGGCGCCGAGACCTGCGAGCACGAGCCCCATCGAGGCCCGAAGATCTGTCGCCATAACCGGCGCGCCTTTCAGGCGCCTGACGCCGCGGACCGTCGCATTCTGTCCATCGACGGAGATGTTGGCGCCCATGCGGGCAAGTTCGGGCGCATGCATGAAACGGTTCTCGAAGATCGTCTCCTTGATCACAGAGGTCCCATCCGCGGTCGTCATCAGCGCCATGAACTGCGCCTGAAGATCGGTCGGGAAGCCCGGAAAGGGCTGCGTCACGAGATTGACGGCGCGGCAGCGTTCCGCCGATCGGCGCACGCGGACGCCTTGCGCATCCGCTGTCATTTTCAGGCCTGCCTCTTCCAACACGCCGAGCGCGGCGCCGAGCAGATCAAGGCGCGCGTGGCGGAGATAGAGTTCGCCCCCGGCGACGCCGGCGGCCATGGCATAGGCGCCGGTTTCGATCCGGTCGGGGAGCACCCTGTGCGCGGCCCCGCCCAGCCGATCGACCCCTTCAATCCGAATGGTCGAGGTTCCGGCGCCCTCGATACGCGCCCCCATCGCGACCAGGCAATCCGCGAGGTCGACGATCTCGGGCTCGCGCGCGGCGTTGCCGATCACGGTTTCGCCCTTGGCGAGGACGGCCGCCAGCATCGTATGCTCGGTAGCGCCGACAGAAACGAACGGGAAATCGATCCGAGTTCCGGCAAGGCCGTCCGGCGCGGTTGCGATCACATAGCCTTCGTCCAGGTCGATCCGGGCGCCCATGGCGCCGAGCGCCTTCAGGTGCAGATCGACCGGGCGCGCGCCGATGGCGCAACCGCCGGGAAGCGAGACCTTGGCCTTGCCCTCGCGCGCGAGCAGGGGCCCGAGCACATTGAAGGTCGCGCGCATCTTGCGGACGAGGTCGTAGGGCGCCTCAGTCGATGCGATCGTCCTCGCCCGCAGGGTGAGTGTCGATCCTTCAAACGCCTGCTCCACGCCGTGCTGGGCGAGGAGCTTCAGCAGCATATCGACATCGGCAAGGCGCGGAACATTGGAGATCGTCAGCGTCTCGTCGGTGAGCAGCGCCGCGGCCATCACCTTCAGCGCGGAGTTCTTCGCCCCGCTTATGGCGATCTCTCCGAACAGCGGCCGGCCGCCGATGATCGCAAGCTTATCCATCAGATCGCATCCTCGCCGCCGCTTTCCGGCGCTTCAGGTTCTCCCGCAGCGCGGCCGCCTCGCGGGCTTCCCTAGCCTGTTGCGCCGTCAACGTCCTGGGCCCCGCCTTCGGCGGCTTTGCGGCGGCCGGCGGGCGTTCATGGGGCGTGTCGTCGTCTGCGTCCGTCATCAGGCCGCGGACCATAAGGCGGGCCGGCCCGCCGTCAACGGTGTTGCTGCGCCGGCTTCGGTGTTAGGGATCTGGAGCTTCAACCGGGTGTGCAGCCTGCGCCATGACCGAGCCAACCTCTCTCGTCGGAAATATCCGCGGCGCCGATTCCTTCGAAACGGCGGCCTTGCAGCGGCGGCGGCCGGCGGCTGCCGATATCGACGAACTGGGGCACGTCAACAACGCCGTCTATCTTGTCTGGGCCCAGCAGATCGCGGTCGCCCACTGGGCGATGGCCGCCGGGCGGAACCTCATCGAAAAGCACCTCTGGGTCGTGCTCCGCCATGAGATCGATTACCGGGAAGCGATACTGCCAGGCGACGAGGTCGAGGTCAGGACCTGGCTCGGACGCGCTGATGGGCCCCGCTTCGCTCGCCACATCGACATCCGCAAGAAGGGGGCGACGCGGTTCTCGGCGAAGGTGCTCAGTGACTGGTGCTTGATTGACGCAACGACGCGGCGGCCGATGCGTGTAACGCCCGAGATATTGGAGGCGTTCGGCGTGTCGGGCCGATGAACGACAAGAGGTGCGGCGCTCACGTCGTCGGCGCCGGCGGCAGCGCTCCGTCTGCCTGGCGCGCCGTAGCCATCTCGCCGAGCTTCACTTCGGCGCGCCGCGCCAGGGCGGCGCAGATGTCTCCAGTCTTCTCTTTTTCGTCCTTGAGAACCGCGAGCGTTCGCTCCCTCGCGGCTCTCCGTTCGCCGATCCTCAGGCGCAGGCGCTCGGCGCGAGGGGCCGGCATGTCCGGCTCCTCCTTGAGCGCATCTTCGAGGCTGCGGATTTCGCGGGAGAGTTCCACGAGCGCCTCCAGCGGAAACGCTTCCCACAGGAAGTGGCGATGGATGCGCGCACGCAAGGGCGGATCGCGCACGTCGAACAGGCGCTCGCGATTGCGCTCATAGATTTTCGCCTCCCGGTTTGCGGCCTCGAACATGCTCATGGTTACCGAGCCCCAGGGGTCGCCGTATTTCTGCGACTCGAAGGCGAAATCGAGAATCTGGTCGATGGAGGCGAGGATCTCGCCAAAGAAGCGCGCCGCGTCGCGCTCGCGGCGCTTGCGCTCGATCTGGTCTTCATAGTGCTCGGCGACGAGGCCGCCCGCCGTGGCGAGCAGGGCGCCGAGAATGACGGCGGCCAGCGTGTCGAGATTGGAGACGAATTCGAACTGTTCCGAGCGCATGGCCTCAAGTCTGCGCACAACCGCCGGGGGGCGCAAGATTGGGCGGCCGGGTGACAGCGCCGGCCCTTTTGGGGCAAACCCTCGGCATGAGCGAAAAAACGATGTTCGTTGAGGGGCCGAACGGCCGTCTTGCGGCAAGGCGCATCAAGGGCCGTGGCCCAGGCATCTTCTGGCTGGGCGGTTTCGCCTCCGACTTGACCGGAACCAAGGCCGAATTTCTCGCCCGCTGGGCGGAGGGCGAGGGCCGGTCGTTCCTTCGCTTCGATTACTCAGGGCACGGCGCGTCGGAAGGGCGCTTCGAGGACGGGACGATCGGCGCCTGGACCGAGGATGCTCTTGCAGTCTTCGATGCCTGCGCCGAGGGCCCGCAGATTCTGGTCGGTTCCTCGATGGGCGGCTGGATCGCGGCGCTGCTCGCATTGCGGCGGCCCGAGCGCGTGTCCGCCGCCGTCTTCATAGCCCCGGCGCCTGACTTCACCGAGGAGCTCATCTGGAAATCGCTGTCGGACGGCGATCGGGAGAGACTCCTCCGCGACGGGCGCATTGAGGCGCCCTCTCCGTACGGTGGAACGACGTTGATCACGCGGCGCCTCGTTGAGGAGGGACGCAGGCACCTGCTCCTGGGTGCGCCGATCAGCATCTATTGCCCGGTGCGCATCCTGCAGGGCATGCAGGATGCCGATGTTCCTTTCGCGCACGCCATCCGCTTCGCGGGGCTGCTGGCCTCGGAGGAGGTCGAACTGACGCTGGTCAAGGCGGGCGATCATCGCCTCTCGGCGCCGGTCGACCTCGAGCGCCTGCGCCGGACTGTCGAAAGCCTCGGCTGACCGCCATTCGACAGCACGGCTTGCCGTCGCCCGGTCTCATCTCGCCGATTTGATCGTCTGGCGCCTTGCGACAAGTGTAGCGGCATGGCATGCTACAAATGTAACAGCAGGCCGCCGCTGAGGAATGTCCCGCCCCGATCCCCTCCGGAGTGCGGGACTTCCTGGCGGGGAAAGCATCGCGTGAGCCACGACAACGCCCAACTGCCGACCAGGCCGGAACTCGAAATCCTGAAGCTTCTGTGGCGGCGCAAGACGCTCTCTGCGCGCGAGATCGCCGATGAGGTCGCGGCTCCGCTCGACTGGTCCTATTCGACCTTGCGCACCGTCCTTGAGCGGATGGTCGAGAAGGGTCTTTTGAAGCGCCGTGAGGGCGACGGCGTGCACAAATATGCGCCGGGCGTCGGCAAGGTGGCGCTTCTGTCACGCATGATAGAGGATTTCTCGGGGCGCGTTCTGGAGCTCGACAGCGCCCCGCCGGCGGTGACCTTCGCCAACTCAAAGCTCCTGACGAAGGGCGAAATCGAGGAGCTCGAACGCACATTGCGCAAAGCGGAGCAGCAGTCATGATCTCGCTGATCGACCATTTCGAGCCGGCCGCGCTTTGCCTGCTCGCCTCCCTGATCTGGGCCCCGTTCGTGCTCGTCGGCGCGCTGCGGCTGGATCGCGGCCGCTCGCTGGCCGCGTCAGAACTCTTGTGGCTTAGCGCGCTGCTGCTCGCGGTGCTGCCGACCCTGATCGCGCCGGCCCTCGCGGCGGCGGGCGTGTCGCTGCGGCCGCCCAAGGTTGTAGAGATATCCGCCTCGGCCGTTTCAGAAGCTGCGCCGCCGGCATCGGCAAGGCCAGTCCAGGCGCCGGCCGCCGAGCCCGCGGCGCAATCGCCGCCGCAGGCGCTCTCAGCGCAAATGGCGTTGAACGCGGCAGGCCTCGTCTACCTCTATGGCGCGCTTCTTGCGTTTGGAGCCTATCTCGTGCGCGGCGCGCTGTTCGCACGCCAGGTGCGGGCGGCCGAGCCCATCGATCACCCTGAACTTCTGAGCGCTCTCGATGCGTTCGGCCGCCGCTTCGGTTTGACGCGGAACTTCGAACTGCGCCGCTCTGACGCGGTCACTACGGTGTGCGTCTTCGGCTTTTTCCGACCGGTCATCCTCTTGCCCCGCGATATTGACGCGCGCCTTTCCTTTGAGGATCTGGTGCTGATGGGCGCGCATGAGCTCGCGCATGTGAAACGCGGCGACGCGGTTCTTTTCACTCTCGCGGCGCTTCTGCGCATCCTGTTCTGGTTCAATCCCTTTGTGCGCCAGATTGCAGCGCGGGCCGAACTCGCGGCGGAGCAGGGCGCGGACGCGCTTGTGCTCTCGCTGGGCGCTGACCGGCGCAGATATGCGGCCTGCTTCATCGAGGGCCTGAAATTCGCGGCTGATCGCGCGCAGGTCGCACGCTTCGCGGTTCCTTCCTTTACGCCTTTTGATCGTCAGAGCCGTCGCGACCGCCTGAACGCCATCCTGACTGGCGAGATGCGGCGCGGCCGTCCGTTCAAGGTGCTGGTCGCGCTTGCGCTGGTCCTCGCCGCTGGAGCTGCGTTCGCGCAGGCCGGTCTTGCCGTCGCGCCGGAGACGAAGGTCGTCCCGCGGGCGCCGGTGCGGATTGACACGCGCGAAGGCAAACCGATGCGCGCGCCCTTCGATGGCGTCGTCATCACAGCGACGGATGTCTATCGCGGCCAGCCCTCGCTCGGCAAAGTGGTGGTCATCAGGCACGATGACGGTCGGTCGACCATGTTCTCCCGTCTGGCGAGCTACAGCGTCAAGAAAGGCGACCGGGTGCGTCGCGGCGATCAGATTGGGGTCGCTGGCGAGGGCCAGATCGTCAGTATCGATACGGCCGGGGAATCCTCGATCGCGCCGCCGGTCCCCCTTGCCAGCCTGGCGCCGGTCGCGCCGGTATCTGCGGCGCCGCTTCCTGCGCCCGCGCCAGCGCCTGATGCAGCGCCTCCCGCCGCGCCCCCGCCGAGCGTTGATGTCGAGTCCGAACTGGATGGGGGAGAAACGCCCGCCGCGCCCGATCCGGGAGAAAGTCATGTTTTCGCCCCGTCGCCGGCCTCGGCTTATGTGTTCGAGACGGGCGATGACGGTGCGCGCATCGCCCTTCTGAAACAGGACGGAGCGATTGTCGGGTTTGACGGGCGTGAGCTCTCGGCTGAAGAAAAGCAGCGCTTCGAGGAGAAGCTCCGTGAGCTGAAAAAGAACCTGGAAGGCGCGCGCAAATTGGGCGACAGCTGGGCGTGGGTCGGCGGGATCGACAGCGCGGCGATCAGGAAGATGCGCGAAGAGGCGGCGATCGACGCCAGGGAGCTCGCCGCGCGCCTTAAGGAGCAGGGACTTTCGGCCCGCGAGCTTGCGCGGATTCAGCGTGAAGCGGTCCGCAGCGCCGAGCGCGCCTTCGCGCGCAGTCGCGATGCTCTGAAGGAAGGCTGGACAGGCTTCTCCTTTGCAACCGGCTGCGACGCGGCCTGCCAGGAAGAGGCCCGCGCCGAAGCGCAAGCCGCGCGCGAGGAAGCGCGCGCCGAAGCCGAAGCGGCTCGTGAAGAGGCAAGGGTCGAGGCAGAAGCCGCCCGTCAGGAGGCGGAGGAAGAGCGCCGCCAGATAGAAGAAGAGATTCGTGACCGCGCCGCCGCGCTCGCTGACGCCGAACGCGATCTCGCCGAAGAGCGCGCCGAACTTGAGCGCCTCAAGGCTGAACTCGCTGCAGCGAAGAAAAGCGACGAACAGGTCTGGTGACGCTTCGTTCAGCCTGGCGCTAGGACCCTTCCGTTAGTCGAACGTCGGCTTGAATCCGCGAGGGAGCGCGCGCTCTATGTGCGCGCCGGGACCGCCATGACGGATGGGGCGTGCGCGCAAGGTCCGCGGCTGTGAGCATCATGAGGAGCGCGCCGTGGGTCTGACCAAGCTGTGTCTCAAGAATCCGGCGGCAGTCGCGGTGGTCCTCGCCGTGATCGCGGTGTTCACCGGGCTGTCCATCGTCAAGCTTCCGCTGCAGCTCCTGCCGAATATCGAGCGGCCTGTCATCGGCATCTGGACCGGGTGGCGCTCGGCCTCGCCGCGCGAGGTCGAGAGCGAGGTCGCCGAGCCGATCGAGCGCGAATTGCGCGGCATTACCGGCCTGAAGTCGATGCAGTCCTTCTCCAACACCGGCGGCGTCTTCATCGCGCTCGAGTTCGAACTTGGAACCGACATGTCCGAGGCGCGAACGGATGTGACGAGCCGCCTGCAACGCGTGCGCGGACTGCCGGCGGACGCGGACCGCCCCTCGATGAATACCGGTGGTTTCGCTGACGCCGGCGAGACGCTGATCTTCCTTTTTCTTCAACGCCTGCCCGGGCATGAGGGCGGCGGGGTTCGGCTCGCCGAGTTCGCCGAGAGCCGCATCCGGCCTGAGCTCGAAACCGTTCCCGGCGTCGCCGGCCTCGACATCAATTCGGACGAGGGCGAGGAGATCGTGCGCATCTCTTTCGACCCGTTCCTCGCGGCGCAATACGGCATACCGATCGACCAGATCGCGCAGAACGTGAACCGCTCGTCCGACGTGACCGGCGGGTCGGTCGAAGTCGGCCGGCGCAACTACACCATGCGCTTCGAAGGGCGCTTCACCGCGGACGAACTGAAAGACACGATTCTGGCCTGGCGCGGCGGCGCGCCGGTCCGCCTTTCCGACATCGCCGATGTCGAGGTCGGCCTCGATCGCCGTCAGGGAGTCGTCTACCAGAACGGCAACCCAGCGATCGGCATGCGCGTGCTGCGCGAGCCGG
>CAYTVQ010000043.1:0-13491 GCA_964441615.1 uncultured Caulobacterales bacterium
AGAAGCTGCGCGCCGGCCTCTCCGGCGGCATGATGTTCCAGTTTTCGCAGAACTGGACCGGCTCGGACAAATTGTCATTCGCCGCCAAGGGGCTCGGGCAGAACATCAGCGGCGAGATCGACATCTTTCCCCAGCATGTCCGCATCGAAGCGACGCTCCCGACCCTCCTTGCTGTCATTGCGGAGACAATCGCCGGCAAGGTCGAGCGCGACGGCAAGCTCCTTCTCGAAAAGAAGTGAGCCGGCCCGTTGACGAGGTCGGTCGGCCGGGTCCAGACTTGGCGCACTTGCCGCCGGTCCGGCGGACGTCCCTGTTGGTCGCGTAGAGTTTTCGCAAATTTTGCAGGCATGCACGCGCGCCTGCGAGACAAGGGGATATACCCATATGCGAATCGCACTGGCCGGCGCTGCTCTGTTTTTGACCTCTGGCTGCGCCCTGATTGGGCCGACGAACCAGCAGGCGAATCGCGCACCGGAACCCGCGCGCGCGGTCGCCTATGGCGATGGCGAACTTCAACCCGCTTCGCTGGCGGCGCCGCGCAGCGCCACGGGCGCGCCGATCGGCCTCACGCCCTGCAAGAAGCGGTCGTTCCCGGCGCAGGACTGCTGGCGCCGCGGGGACCAGCACGTCCTCTTCCCGCCCTCCATCGCCACGGCGGGGATGCCGACCGCGACCGAGAGCATCGCGATCTCCGAAAAGCGCTAACGCCATACTGTTGTGCGAATGATTAAACGGCGCCGGATAACCGGCGCCGTTTCTGTTCGTTGCGTTCGCCTGGAGCCTAGTTGGCTGGCGTGAAGTGCAGTTCGACGATCCAGTTGCGCGTCGTCTGGGGCGCAAGCGGACCGCCGGCGACCGACAGGAACGAGTTGCCGGTCCCAGCCGCGGATTGAAGGCCAAGCAGCGGCGGACGCGGATCGTCGGCGAAATTGAAATTGTTCTTCGCCTCGAGGACGAGGAAGACGTCGAGCGCCGGATTAGCGGCGAGCTGCGCCTTCACATATTGCGACACCGACCCCGCATTGTCGAAGAAGAACGGCGTTGAATCGCCGTCCTGCCCGACGAACTCGGTTTCATAGGCCAGCGGCTGCGCGAGGTTGATCGATGCGGAGCCGTCGCCATTGAGCGTGCCGAGGAAGAGGCCGGCGCGCTTGTAGACGCCGACGACAGAGGCGTCGAAGACGCCGGTCCGGAATGTGCCGGTCGTCATGATCGCGCCCGCGTTGAGCTGGGCGAGAACGGCAGCGTTGGAGAAACGCTCGGCGTAAATGACGTCGTTGACGCCGATCGCAGCCGCAGTCCCGATATTGGTGAGCGCGCCGGCGTTTCTCAGGCGGGCCGTCGTATTGGTCACGACATTGACGCCCGACTGCGATCCGCTGTTGACTTGCACCGGAGTCGATTGGCCGGGATTGTGCTCGAGGGCGCCTTCAAGGCCGTTCGAGCTGCGGAACTCCTCGGCATAGGCGTGCTGGCCGAGAATGCCGCCGACCTGCGCGGTCGTTGAGATGTTGCCCGGAGCCGCCGGGTCGCCGTCAAGCGCCTGCATGGCGAGATGGTAGGTGCCCTTCGGAACCGGGATCACATACTGGTCAGAGATGACATGGTCCGCGGCGCGCGACGGATCGACCAGCACGTTGCTGCCAGTGGTGCTGAAGGCGCGGGCCTTGCCGGAATATCCCGCCACCAGCGTCCGCTTGCTGTTGGTCGCTGTCGCGGAAATGTCGCCGCCCAGAACTCCAAGGCCATTCTGTCTGTAGGAACCAGTGATGGTCCGGTAGACCGACGAGAATGCGGCGTCTCCGGCCTGCAGGGCGCCGGCGCCCGACGGCCTCGTGCCTTCGGGATAGACATAGGACGACCACGCGATGTCGTCCTCATGCAAGGTGCGCGCCGCAGCTTCGGAAAAACGGTCGTCGATGTCGATGAAGGGGAACATCGTCGCGCCGCTTCCATCCGACGACGAGATCTGGTCAATAAAGCTGTGGGCGAGGCCATGGCTGTGGCCGAACTCATGCACCGCGACCGTCTGGATGTCGGTCTTGCGCGGCAGCACGAAGGCGAAGGTCGGCGTCAGCGCGGTCGAACTCGGGGTGAGCTCCCACACGATCGAGGGCGCGAGGCGATTATTGAACTGTACGTCATTATCGAGAATCGTGCCGGCCTTGTAGAAGCCCGCCGAAAACTCGATGTCGCCGTCGCCGTCGAAATCGTGGCAGTCCGTCCTGCCGACAGGCGTCGCAAGGGCGGGATCGTAGACGTCGCTGTCAGCATCGCCGTCGATCAGCTGGCCCGGAACGAGCGTCGTGTCCCGAATGAGGGACGTTGAGGGGGAACTGGCGAGAAAGCCGGAGCCCGTCGGCGTCTGGAAGGTCAACTCGTTGATGAAATTGAAGCTCCGGAGTCCCGGAATGGCCGGATTGGGACCTGTGATGTTGCGCGTCGCCGTCACCGTCATGTTGATGAACGACGTCTTGATCGCGTTCCACGGGTCGAGCGAGGCCTGCATTTCCGGCGACCAGGTCGCGAGCGGTATGGGGCCGCCGGCGCCGACCGGATTGACGGCGCTGTTGATGGTGTAATTCACCTGTACGCACCGGTCGTCCCAGACGATCGGCACGATCTCGACGTCCTGATTGGGCGCAAAGACGATGGACTGTCCCGTGAACCGGAAAGTGTCGAGCTGACCGCCTGCCTGCGCCTGCGTTGCAAGGCCGAGCGCAGCGGCGAGAAGAAGGAACCTTTTCATCTGCATGTCTCCCTGATTGCTGCGCTCAATCGAGCTTCCGGCTCGGCGAAGATTTTTCCTTGCGGATGCGCGCGCCGGCCTCAGCGATCGTCTCCGCGCCCTTCGCGCCGGGCAGCCGCACGGACTTGCCGCGGGGCGTGTTGAACACGCCGACGGCGCCCTGGTTGTAGCCGACGATCTGCTTTGCGCCGGCCGCTCCTTCCTCAAGGAAGAGCAGTGCTTCCGCGCCGACGAGGAAAATCGGCGTTCCCGCCGCGGTCTCGCTGACCATGACGCCGTTGGTCGTGTAGACGCCGCCCGGCGTCGTCACTTCGACGATCGCGCCAGGTTCGCCGACCATGGCTTCTTCGACTTTGAAGGTCGTGACCGTAACGACCCCCGCCTCGGTCTGCTCAACCCGCGAGTCTGCGGCCTCCCCGACGACCACCACCGCAGAATCTGCGACGAGGTCCTCAAAGGTCATTTGGATCAAACTTGTCGCGAATGCAGGCGATGCTGCGGCCAGTGCCGCCAAACCCCCAACAAGCAATGCGACGCGATGCTTTTTCATCACCATCCAGGTTCTCCGATTTAAAAGATGAAGCGCGGGCGACGGCCCGCTAACGCAACGGGAAGACGCTATGGCCCGCGGCTGCTGTTGTAAATCAAGCGCCTTCCGAACGCTGAAAACGGTCAATCGGCGCTGTCAGATTGGACCTTTGTGTCACGATTCAGCAAATGCTCGGGCGGCGCTCCAGGTCGTTTGCAGCGCAGCAATGGCTTTGTAGGCGGTAGTAGAACCTTCGAATCGAATCAGCGAGCGCCTGTCTTGAACAGTTCGAGCGCGCCAGCCGTGAGCGATTCAACGCCCGTCCGCAATGTCGGCTCCGGCAGCGGCGCGAAGAAGGGCGAGTGGTTCGAGTGCGGCATCGGCCCCTTGCCGGCCGCCGCCGCGGCGACGGCCTTCGGGTCGGCGCCGCCGATCCAGAAGATGAAGGACGGAATCTTGTCCGCCGTCTTGCCGAAATAGGCGAAGTCTTCGCCGCCCATGGTCGGCCGC
Source organism: uncultured Caulobacterales bacterium (assembly GCA_964441615.1). Taxonomy (GTDB): domain Bacteria; phylum Pseudomonadota; class Alphaproteobacteria; order Caulobacterales; family Parvularculaceae; genus Amphiplicatus. The sequence continues at coordinate 3,789 of CAYTVQ010000043.1, forward strand.
GTCACGATCACATTCGTCTCGCCGATCTGCGCTTTGAGAGCATCGGCGACGCGCGCCGCAAGCGCCGGATCGTTGTAGGTGGCGGCGAGCGCCGAGTTCTCCACTTTGACTTCCGGCATAAGCTTCTCAGGCAGGCCTGCGGAAACGGCCTGCGCGCGTGCGATGCGCCTGATGCCGTCCAGCAGCTTCTGGCGCACCTCTTCCTTGTAGGAGCGCACGGTTATCTGAAGATGCGCCGCATCCGGAATGATGTTGTGCTTGGTGCCGGCGTTGAAGGCGCCGACCGTCACCACGCCGGAATCGAGCGGGTCAAGCTCTCGCGAGACGAGCGTCTGCAGCGCGTTCACGATCTCCGCGCCGATGACGATCGGATCCTTGGCGAGATGCGGCATCGCCCCGTGACCGCCGACGCCCTTGATGTGGATATCGACGGAATCGACGCTCGCAAGCGCGAATTCCGGCGTGTAGGCGACCGTGCCGGCGGCGTTGATCCCGTTCACATGCAAGGCGAGATTATAGTCTGGCTTGGGGAAACGCTTGAAGAGGCCGTCGTCGAGCATGGCGAGCGCCCCTAGACCCAGTTCCTCCGCCGGCTGAGCGACCATCACCAGCGTGCCCTGCCACTGGTCCTTCATGGCGACCAGCCGGCGCGCCGCCCCGACCCAGGACGTCATATGCACGTCATGCCCGCAGGCGTGCATGACGCCCGCCTCGACGCCGCGATAGTCGGTCGTCTTCACCCTGCTCGCATACGGAACGTCCGTGTGCTCCTCGAGCGGCAATGCGTCCATGTCGGCCCGGATGAGCACCGTCGGCCCCGCGCCGTTTCGGAGAACCCCGACGACGCCGTAGCCGTCGACGCCCTCGCGCAGCGCGCCGCTGAGCTCCGTCGCCTTCTTCCTCGTCCAGGCCGAGCCGACGCCGGTCGTCACCTCGAAGCCGAGCGCCCGCAGCTCATCCGCCATGCGCGCCGAACTCTTCGCTTCCTTGAAGGACAGCTCCGGACTGGCGTGAAGCTCCTTGTAGAGCGCGACGAGGCTCGGCAGGTCCGCTGCAATGTCCGACTTCAGGTCGGCGCGGGCGGGCGCGATGGCGAGAAGCGCAAAAACAGAGGCGGCGGCGCAAAGTCTGTTCACGGGGATGCATCCTTCTTCGGTTCATAGGTGAAATCGACGATCGGCATCGGTCCCGGCGAGAGGCCGGCGCGCGCCTTTTCCTGCGCGACCATGGCGCGGACCTCGGCGGCAAGCGCTTTTGCGTCATAGACGATCCCGTCCTTGACGACGGTCTCGACGCCGCCGACGCGCTCGGGGAGGTTGGTTTCCGGGTTGAGGCGGATATGTCCGCTCGCGTAAAGGACCTTGAGATTGGCGAGCGGATTCTCGCCGACGATGACGAGATCCGCGCGTTTGCCGACCTGGATCGAGCCGATCTCGCGCTCGGCGCCGAGAATCTTCGCGCCGTCGAGCGTCGCGGCCTTGATGACTTCCAGCGGCGTGAAGCCGGCCTCGCGCAGCATTTCGAGTTCGGTGACGTAGCCGAAGCCATAGGTCGAATAGATATAGCCGGCGTCTTCGCCCGCGCCGACGAGGCCGCCATGATTCTTGTAGTCGTTCACGAAGCTCATCCAGCGGCGATAGTTGTCGCGCCAGGCCGCCTCCTCTTCCGTGCCCCAGTCGAACCAATATGATCCGTGCGCATTGCGATCGGGCGCGAAGAATTTCCAGAGCGACGGCATCGTGTATTCGTCATGCCATTCGGCGCGCCGCGAGCGCATCCAGTCCCGGCTCGCGACGTAGATCGAGAAAGTGGGGACGATCGCGAAATCCCGCTCGAGCAGCGTGTCGCGCACATGGTTCCAGCGCGCGGAATCTGGCGGCGCCGCCTGCGCCCAGAGCTTGCCGGCCTCGCCGAAACGGTCCTGTTCGTCGTTGTAATTGTAGTCAGCAGGATAGCGCTGCAGCGTCTGGTCCTCGAACAGCGCCTCGGGAAGGCCGTACCAATGCTCCATGGACCCGAGGCCATGCGCGGAGGTGTCGAGCACGTCGGCATGGGCGACATCGATCTGCGCGTGATGCATGGTCGTCTTGAGGCCCTGCTTCCTCGCCTCCTCAAGTCCGGCCCACAGGATCTCTTCAGGCGCGCCGAAAAACTTCACGCCCTTTGCGCCATCGGCCTTGAGCTTCCTGATCCTGGCGCGCGCAGCCTCCGCCGTATCAACCTCGCCCGCCGACCAGCCGCGAAACACCGGATACGGATAAATCCGGGGAGCGACGATCTCGCCGCGGGCCGACTTCGCCGCAATGTCGGCAGTCCATTTCGCGCCCATCTCATTGCCGAGTTCGCGAACGCTTGTGACGCCGTGCATGAGCCAGAGCTTCCACACATAATCGGGCGGGACGCCCTGTCCGGTTCCTTCGGTGTGGATATGGCCGTGGAGATTGACGAAGCCGGGCAGGACATATTTTCCGTGCGCGTCGATCTCGCGCGCGCCTGGGCGCGAAGCTGGGCGTTTCTCCGCGTCGATGGGGAGGCCCGGGGCGCCGACGGCGACAATCCTGGCGATCCGGCCGCCCTCGACCACAATGTCCATGGGGCCCTGCGGCGGCGCGCCGGCGCCGTTGATCATCGTCGCGCCGCGAATGATGAGCTGCGGATAGGGACCTTCGCCTTCGGCCGCGCCGCTCGCACCGGAGGCGAAAGCGGCAGCCAGCGCAACGGCCAACAAACGAACCGACATGAGCCGCCCCGAATCTGCCAGAAAAGGATAGCGCTGCATTGACGCGGACCGCAATCGGGCCGAACAGCGGCGTGCAAGGGAGCAGGTCGGGGACCATGACGGCGGCGCAGCGTTGGCGATCGGAAATGACGGCGGCATATCTCGCGCGCGCCGTCGCCCGGCGCGAGAGCGACGCCAAGCGCAAGGCGCTGTTCTCGCGCCTGGCTGAAGAGGGTGAGTCACAGGCCGCCATAATCGCCAGAGAATTCGCTGCGCCCGCGCCCTCCTTTTCGCCGACGCTCCGCGCCCGCCTGGTCGCAAGGCTGGTCGATGTCATCGGCCCGCGCGCGGCGCGCCCGCTTCTTGCCGCCGCCAAGGTGCGCGGACTTTCTGTCTATAGCGGGCCGATCCCTGCGCCATCATTGGCCGGCCATGCGATGCCGACCGACGCCGCAGCGATCGGGAAGCGTCACCGCGGCGCTGGCGGCGGGGCGCTGCGCGCCGCTGTCTTCGGCGTTAATGACGGCCTTGTCTCCAATATGAGCCTCGTGATGGGGGTCGCAGGGGCTTCGGCCTCGAGCGACGTGATCCTGGTCGCGGGAGTTGCGGGCCTCCTCGCCGGGGCCTTCTCCATGGCGGCGGGCGAATATGTCTCCATGCGCACGCAGCGGGAGATGTTCGAGCACCAGATCGCGCAGGAGAAGGAGGAACTCGATCTCTATCCGGAGGAGGAGGCCGAGGAGCTGGCGCTCATCTATGAGGCGCGCGGCGTGCCGATCGAGGAGGCGCGCGGCGTCGCGCGTCGTCTCATCGCCGATCCCAAAATTGCGATCGACGTCCTCGCGCGGGAGGAACTCGGTCTCAACCCGGATGATCTCGGCAGTCCCTGGGGCGCGGCTCTGTTCTCGTTCCTCGCATTCGCCATCGGCGCCTCGACGCCGCTTCTGCCGTTTCTGATCGGCCTCGGCGACCGCGCGCTGCCGGTCGCCGCAGTCCTGTCGGCGATCGCCCTGTTCGGCGTGGGCGCTACGATGAGCCTTTTCTCCGGAAAGAGCGCTCTTCTCGGCGGCGCGCGCATGCTGCTCATCGGCGGGCTCGCTGGCGCCGCCACATACGGCATCGGGAAACTGTTCGGTGTTGCGACGGCATGACTTCAGCGCCTTTTGATGGCGTCGGCGCCGGCAAACGGATAGCTTCCGCCGGCTGAGCAATCGCTCAAGGGAGAGATCCATGGATGTGAAAACCGGAAGCGCGCCGGACGCGCAGACGAAATCGATGTTGGCCTATGATGTCGTCGTCGTCGGCGGCGGCGCTGGCGGCATCGGTGTCGCCGCGAGCCTCCTGAGGCGCCGCTCCGGGCTGAAGCTTGCGATCGTCGAGCCCCGCGATGAGCATTTCTATCAGCCCGGCTGGACCATGGTCGGCGCTGGTATTTTTTCCTTCGAGTCGACGAAGCGCGCGGAAGGTCCGCTTATTCCTCGGGGCGCCGAATGGATTCGCGGCGCCGTCGCCAGCTTTTCTCCCGAGACGAACAGGGTCGTTCTGGAAGACGGTCGCGAGGTCGGTTACGCGGCGCTCATCGCCGCGCCAGGATTAAAGCTCGATTGGGAGAAAATTCCCGGTCTCTCAGAGGCGCTCGGCAAGGACGGCGTCACCTCCAACTACCGGGAAGGAATGGCCTCCTATACCTTTGAGCTCGTTCAGGCCCTGAAGAAGGGCACGGCGATCTTCACCATGGCGCCGATGCCGATCAAATGCGCGGGCGCGCCGCAAAAGGCGCTCTATCTCTCCTGCGATCACTGGCGGCGCCAGGGCGTGCTGAAAGACATCGAGGTCTGGTTCTGCAACGCCAATGCGGCGCTCTTCGGCGTAGCCGACTATGTGCCTGCGCTGATGGAATACATCAAATCCTACGGCGTTCGCCTCGAACTCGGCGAAAATCTGGTTGCGGTCGATGCCGCGGCGAAGACCGCGACCTTCGAGAAGAAGGCCGCGGACGGGACTGCGAGCCGCGTCACCCGCAAATATGATTTCCTCCACGTCTGCCCGCCGCAGACGGCGCACGATTTCGTGAAGAAAAGCGCCCTCGCCAACGCCGCCGGCTGGATCGACGTCCATCAGGAGACATTGCAGCACGTCAAGTTCCCGAACGCCTTCGCGCTCGGCGACGCGGCTTCGACTGCGAACGCCAAGACGGCGGCCGCGGTCAGGAAGCAGGCGCCGATCGTCGCGGATAACCTCCTCGCCGTCCTCGACAAGTCGCCGCTGACCGCGAAATATACCGGGTACGGATCGTGCCCCCTGACCGTCGAGCGCGGCAAGATCGTATTTGCGGAGTTCGGCTATGGCGGGAAACTCCAGCCGACCTTCCCCGCCTGGCTGATTGACGGCCTCAAGCCGACGCGCAACGCGTGGTTCCTCAAGGAGAAGCTGCTCCCCTGGGTCTACTGGGACGTTCTCCTTAAGGGCCGGGAATGGCTGACGCGGTCGGTGTGAACGCCGCGCCGGATTCGGCGTCCGGTTCGTCGCAGGGCTATTGACTACATTTGTAGTTGTCGCTACGACTACAAACGTAGCTGTAGCTCGATATCCCTCCATGACCGACAAGATCACCCCCGCGGAGCTAGACGTCCTCGAGGAGCTCTGGAGAGCCTCGCCGGCGGCCGCCAGCGACATCGCCGAGCGGCTGGAGCACAAAAAGTCGTGGAGCGCGCAGACGGTGAAAACGCTGCTCGCGCGCCTCGTTGAAAAGGGCGCCGCCAGCTTCGAGCAGGACGGCCGGCGCTATCTCTACCGGCCGACGGTCTCGAAGGAACAATACGCGCGCAAGGAGGCGCGTTGGTTCGTTGACAGACTGTTTGACGGGCGCACGGCGCCGCTCGTCGCCAATCTCGCGGGGAGCGGCAAGGTCACGCGCGAGGACATCGCCGAGCTCGAGGCGCTGCTGAAGGAGCTGAAGCGTGAACGCAAGTGACTTTCTCGCGCAACTTATCGAGTCGAGCCTAGCGGTCAGCCTGCTGATCGCGGTCATTCTGCTCATCCGCAAGCCGGTCGCGCGGCGATTCGGACCGGAAGCGGCCTACCTGCTGTGGCTTGCGCCGGCCCTGCGCCTAGTCCTTCCCGATCTCCCTGCCCCGCCGTTACTCCCGGCGCCCGCCGCCGAAGGCGGCGTCACTTTTTCCTTCGCGGGCGCGGGCACAGGGTCCGTCGCGCCGGCGGTCGCTTCGCTCGATCTTGCGCCTGTGATCCTGGCGCTCTGGGCGGCCGGCTCGATCGCCTTTCTGCTGATGCAGCTCGTGCGGCAGCGGCGATTCTCCGCGCGCGTCATCGCGGGCGCCGTCGCGCCGTCGCCGCGGCTCGCCGCAGAAGCAGCAGCAGCAGCCGATGAGGCCGGACTGCGCCGGTCGATTAGCGTCCTTATCGCCGCCGACCAAACCGGCCCGCTTGTCTGCGGACTCATGCGGCCTGTAATTATCCTGCCTTCAAATTTCGAAAGCGCCTTCGCGCCGGGGGAGCGCCGCCTCGCGCTGGCGCATGAATGCGCCCATTTGAAGCGCGGCGACCTCTTCAGCGCCCTTGTCGCGATCTGCTTTCGCGCCCTGCAGTGGCCGAACCCCCTTGCGCACATCGCCTTCTTGGCGTTTCGCGCCGACCAGGAAGCCGCCTGCGACGCCTCTGTGCTTCGAAAGCACGAAAGCGTGCCTGACTTCGCCCACGCATACGGCGCCGCAATGCTGCGGTCGGCCGCCAACGCCGCCGCGGCGCCGGCGGCGAGCCTCGCCATGTCCCGTCATTTGAAGGAGAGACTGATGCTCATGAAAGCTGGAACAAGAAGGCCCGCGCGCCGGGCCAGGATCCTCGGCGCGACGCTGGCGCTCATCGGACTCGCGGCCAGCGCGGGTTATTCGCAGGCGGAGGAGCGCAAGGAGGAGCGCGTCGTCGTCAAGACCAGCGCCGTCAGCATTATCAAGGTCGATGGAGGCGAGTCGATCGAATATGCCGGCGTCAAGAACGGCAAGAAGGTCGAAATCCGAAAGGAAAACGACGCCAAGACCGTCAGGGTCTATGACGGCGACGGCAAGCTCCTGGTCGAAAAGGTCTACATGCCCGGCGAGGCGGGCCCAGCCGACTCGATCATTATCCGGAACAAGGACGGAAAGACTCGTACGCTCGACCCGGATGCGCCGCCGGGGCCGCCCGCCGCGCCCATGGCGCCGACCCCGCCGGGAGCTAGCAAACTCGACTGCGAGTCTCGCGGCGGAGTCTTCACGGAAAGCGAGAAAACCGACGCCGACGGAAAGCGCACTGTCAGCATAACATGCATCGTCAGTTCAGCGACCGGCGATCCCAAGGCGAGAGCCGAGGCGCTTCGCGCCACGATCGCGAAGCTTGAGAAGGACTCCGACATTCCCACCGATCAGCGTGCGGCGATGATCGCCAAGCTTCGGGAGAAGCTCGCCGCGGTGGAAAAGGAAGCCGCCGGACAATAGCGCCGTTCGTAATTAGAGGCCGCGCGTCCACCGCGCGGCCTCCTTCTGCTTTCCGCCTGTCAGAACAGCGCGCCAGCGCCGCTGTAATCCGCACTGAAGTCGCCGCGCGCGACGGCCGCCTGCAGCATCGCAAGCTCATCGGAGAAATAGCGGTCGCGCTCGACGAAGCGCGAAATCGAGCGAATGCGAGCATGCGCCTTCTGAAGACCGGGCGACGTTTTGTGAGGAACGTGGAAGTCTATCCCCTGCGCCGCCGCCATCAGTTCGCAGGCGATGATCCCGGCGGCGTTCTGCACGATCGCCCGCGCCTTGCGCGCCGCGCCCGTCGCCATTGAGACGTGATCCTCCTGCCCCGCCGAGGTCGGCACGGAATCGACGCTTGCGGGAAAGGCGAGGCTGCGGTTCTCGGCGACGAGCGCGGCCGCCGTCACCTGCACGATCATGAAGCCCGAGTTGGCGCCGCCGTCCTTCACGAGGAAGGCCGGCAGGCCGCTCATCTTCGGATCGATCAGCACGGCGAAACGCCGTTCCGAAATCGACCCGACTTCGCAGCACGCCATGGCGATCTGGTCTGCTGCGAAGGCGACTGGCTCGGCGTGAAAATTGCCCCCCGAGACGATGTCGTCCGTATCAGGAAAGACGATGGGATTGTCGGAGACGGCGTTCGCCTCGATCTCCAGCGTCCGGCCGGCGGCCTTCAGCAGATCGAGCGCGGCGCCCATCACTTGCGGCTGGCAGCGGAAGGAATAGGGATCCTGAACGCGGCTGCAATCGAGATGGCTTTTGCGGATGTCGCTGCCCTCGCATGTCGATTTCAGGAAGCGCGCGACGGCGATCTGCCCTGGCTGGCCGCGCACCGCATGAATGCGCGGATCGAAGGGCGCATCGGATCCTTTCAGCGCATCGACCGAAAGCGCGCCGGCGACGAGCGCTGCGGTGAAGACATGCTGCGCCGTGAACAAGGCGTCTAGCGCGATCGCGGTCGAAACCTGCGTGCCGTTGAGGAGAGCAAGGCCCTCTTTAGGCCCGAGGTCGAGCGGTTTCAGACCGAGTTCTTGCAGCGCCGCCGCCGCCGGCATGACCTCGTCGTTGAGCGCCACGCGCCCCTCGCCGAGCATCGCCGCCGACAGATGCGCGAGCGGCGCGAGATCGCCGGAGGCGCCGACAGAGCCCTGCGCCGGAATGCAGGGGAGCGCGTCCTTCTCGAGCATCAGAAGCAGGCGATCGACAACTTCCCGCCGGACGCCGGAATGCCCGCGCGCAAGGCCGATGACCTTGAGGGCAAGCGTCAGGCGCACCACCTCGCGCGACAGGTCAGGCCCGAGGCCGCAGGAATGCGACAGAACGAGATTGCGCTGCAATTCGGCGAGGCGGTCCTTCTCGATGCGCGTGCTCGCGAGAAGGCCGAAGCCCGTATTCACGCCGTAGACGGTCTTGCCCGAGGCGACGATGCGCGCGATCGAAGCCGCCGCCGCATCTATCTTCCCATAGGCCTCCGGCGCGAGCGCGACGCCCGCGCCGGACCATATGGCGCGGAGATCGGCGAGCGTGACGGCGCCGGGCGAAAGGTTGATCTTTTGAATGGCCGCCATCGTCATTCCGGCGCAATCAGCTGCAATGTCGGAAAGTACTGCCGGAAGCGCCTTTTATCTCGCGAAACGAGCGCCAGGCCTGCAACAGCGGCATGAGCGCCGATGAAGAAATCCGGCAGCACGCCAGTTCGCCGCCCGCCGCCGCGCCGATAACGCTGAAACGCCTTGCCAGCAAGGAATAACGCCTCGCGCGGAATCTCGATCATTTCCACGCCGCTTTCCCCGAGGAGGCGCTCCGCATCTTCTATTCTCTTATAGCCGACGGAAAACTCCGCATAAACCAACGCGTTGATGAGCACGGGGCCCTGAAGCGCTGCGCCCTCCAGCGCGTTCAGCGACCACTCGGCCCATTTCGGGTCTGCGGTCGCCACGTCGAGAAGCACATTGGCGTCAACGAGCGTCGCCAATCAGCCGCCCCTCGTCAGCGCCATGATTTCGTCTGTCGTGAGCCCCGCATCCGCCGTGCCGAGCAGCTTTCTGAAGCGGCTGGGCGCCGCCTTGACCTTCCCAACGGCGCGCAGATAGGCCCGTCCCTTGTCGTCAATATCGAAAGCGACGCGGCCGCCCGGCTTCAAGCCGAGCCGATCGCGAATGGCCTTGGGGATTGTAACCTGGCCTTTGGTCGTGATGGTGGTCGCAGTCATGGTAAGACCTTCATGATCCAAGGTATTACCTCGGGCTGCCCGCGTCAATACCGTCGCCCGACCTCGAGCATCGGCAGATCGAGGCCGTTTGCCTTCGCGCACTCGATAGCGATGTCGTAGCCTGCATCCGCATGGCGCATGACGCCGGTCGCGGGGTCGTTCCACAGGACGCGCGCGAGGCGTCGCGCAGCGTCTTCCGTGCCGTCGGCGACGATCACCATGCCGGCATGCTGCGAATAGCCCATGCCGACGCCGCCG
>CAYTVQ010000044.1:0-9925 GCA_964441615.1 uncultured Caulobacterales bacterium
TGATGCCAAGCGCGAAGAGCGGGTGAAGATGACGCGCCTGCGCCAGACCATCGCCCGGCGCCTGAAGGAGGCGCAGGAAAATGCGGCGATGCTCACGACCTTCAACGACGTCGATATGACGGCGGTGATGGCCGTCCGCAATCAGTACAAGGACCTCTTCGAGAGGAAGCACGGGGTGAAGCTCGGCTTCATGTCCTTTTTCGTGAAGGCCTGCGTTCACGCGCTGAAGGAAATCCCCGAGGTCAACGCCGAGATCGACGGCGATGAGATCATCTACAAGAACCATTACGACATCGGCGTTGCGGTCGGCACGGAGCGCGGCCTTGTCGTGCCCGTCCTGCGCGACGCCGACGCCAGGTCCATGGCGGCGATCGAGAAGGAGATCGCCGATTTCGGCCGCCGCGCGCGCGACAATGCGCTGACGCTTGAGGAGATGCAGGGCGGCACCTTCACCATCTCCAATGGCGGCGTCTATGGCTCGCTCCTGTCGACGCCGATTCTGAATCCGCCACAGTCCGGCGTCCTCGGCATGCACCGCATCGAGGAGCGACCTGTGGTCCGCGCCGGCCAGGTCGTCGTGCGCCCCATGATGTATCTCGCGCTCTCCTACGATCACCGCATCGTCGATGGCAAAGGCGCCGTCACCTTTCTTGTGCGGGTCAAGGAGAATCTCGAGGACCCGCAGCGCCTGCTGCTGGACCTCTAACGTGTGAAGGATCGCTGGCCGCGAGGCTGCGCGGTCGGCCTAGGTGGATCAGTTATGACCTATGACGTCGTCATCATCGGCGCCGGACCCGGCGGCTATAACGCCGCGATCAGGGCCGGGCAGCTTGGCCTCAAGGCCGCGATCATCGAGAAGCGCGAGACGCAGACGCTCGGCGGAACCTGCCTCAATGTCGGCTGCATCCCGTCGAAGGCGCTCCTCCACGCCTCCGATCTTTATGAGGCGGTGCAGACCCGCTTCGCCAGCCTCGGGATCAAGGCGAATGTCAGCCTCGATCTCAAGCAGATGCTGAAGCAGAAGGACGAGGCCGTCGACGGCCTGACCAAGGGCGTCGCGTTCCTCATGAAGAAGAACAAGGCGGACGTTGTGTTCGGCGCCGGCGAGATCATCGAGCCCGGCAAGGTGCGGGTGACCGGCGAGGGGGGCAAGACCTCGGATTTGACAACGCGCCACATCGTCATCGCGACGGGCTCGGAGCCGGCGCCGCTCAAGGGCGTCGCCATCGACGAGAAACAGATTGTCTCATCGACCGGCGCGCTCTCGTTTGCCTCCGCGCCGAAGCATCTTGTCGTCATCGGCGCCGGCGTCATCGGGCTCGAGCTCGGGAGCGTCTGGCGCCGGCTCGGGTCGAAGGTGACCGTCGTCGAAAATCTCGACCGCGTTCTGCCCGGCATGGACGGCGAGGTCTCCAGGACCTTCCAGCGCATCCTCGCCAAGCAGGGCATCACCTTTAAACTGTCGTCGAAAGTGACCGCGGCGGAGAAGGCGAAATCCAGCCTCAAGGTCATGGTCGAGCCGGCCGCAGGGGGTCCGGCCGAGGCGCTCGACGCCGACGCCGTGCTCGTCGCCATTGGCCGCCGTCCGTATACGGCGGGCCTCGGCCTCGAACGAGTGGGGGTCAAGCTCGACCAGCGCGGCTTCTTGCTGACGGATCATTTCAGGACGAATATTGAGGGAATCTGGGCGATCGGCGACGTGATCCATGGGCCGATGCTCGCCCACAGGGCGGAGGATGACGGCGTCGCCTGCATCGAGCTGATCGCGGGCAAAGCGGGACATGTGAATTACGACGCCGTGCCGAATGTCGTCTACACCTGGCCCGAGGTCGCGAGCGTGGGAAAGACGGAAGAGGAGCTGAAGGCCGCCGGCGTTCAATACAAGATCGGCAAGTTTCCGTTCGCCGCCAACAGCCGCGCCAAGACCAATCACGAGACGGACGGTTTTGTCAAAATCCTCGCCGACGCGAAGACCGATCGGCTGCTCGGCTGCCACATTATCGGCGTTGAAGCCGGCGAGCTGATCGCCGAAGCCGTCTCCGTCCTTGAGTTCGGCGGCGCCTCGGAAGATATCGCGCGCACCTGCCATGCGCACCCGACGCGCTCGGAGGCTGTCCGTCAGGCGGCCATGGGCGTCGAAGGCTGGACCATGCAGGCGTGAGCGCCCCCGACCTCATTGGCCATACCGGTGTGGCGCTGATCGTCGTCTCCTATTTCCTGGTGCAGATCGGCAGGATGGAGGCGACGAAGCCGCTCTACCCCGCGCTCAATGGGATCGGCGCTTCCTTCATTCTCTTCTCACTCTGGTTCGATCCGAACTGGCCCTCGATCGTCATGGAGGGCTTCTGGCTGCTCATCTCGGTGATCGGTCTCGTGCGCGCTTTCAGGGTTTCGCGCCGACCGCCGCTCTGAGTCGCTGGGCGAAAGCCTCTCCTTCCGCTGCGGCATAAGGCGACATCGCGCCGCGCCCCCAGACCGGCTGCGGCCAGGCCTCATCCCCCTCAGTGCGCGCCACCACATGCACATGCAGTTGTCGGACGATGTTCCCGAGGGCTGCGACATTCATTTTGTGCGCCGCGGCAAGAGACGAGAGCGCCTTCGAAACGAGCGTGATTTCCTCAAGGAGACGCCGCTGGTCGTCGGCCGAGAGGTCGAAGATCTCGACGCACCCGGCGCGGCGCGGAACAAGGACCGCCCACGGATAGCGCCGATCATTCATGAGGCGGAGCGTCGAGAGCAGCAGTTCGCCAGCGGGGAGGGTGTCGGCTTCGAGCCGAGGATCGAGAGAAAAACCGGTCATGGCCAACGGGCTGGATTTCGCCGTATCCCTTCGCCTAGATTGCGCGCTTTCCGCCCGCTGGTCCATGCCATGCGGGCTTTTTCGAAGCCGTCGGGCAGGCGGCGAGGCGCTCGGGCGGGCGTGGTGATTCAGGAGGCGACATGACGGACACAGCCAAGGGGACGGATGCTGCGGCGAGCATGAAGGGCGGCGCGGCGGGCGGCGGGGGCGGCGATGCGACTCTTTTCGGTCACCCGCGCAAGCTTTTCATTCTTTTCACCACGGAGATGTGGGAGCGCTTCGGCTATTACGGGATGCGGGCCATCCTGCTCCTTTATCTCACCAAGCACTTCCTCTTCGACCAGCAGCAGGGCGTTGCGATCTACACGTCCTATGTGTCCCTCGTATATTTGACGCCGCTGATCGGCGGCCTCATCGCCGACAAATATCTCGGCTCCCGGAACGCCGTGAAGCTCGGGGCCGTGTTCATGGCGGCCGGCTATTTCCTGTTGAGTTTCGGCGGTCCGACGGCGCGCGAATTCGTCGAATATGGCGGCAAATCCTACGAAGTCGTCGTCGAGCAGGTTGACGGCGACAGCTTCCAGTATCTGATGACGGATACTGGCGCGCGGGCGAAAATCGGTCCGGCCGAGGGCGGCGGAATCGCGCTTGAGAATGCGGCGGCGGCCGGTCTCCCGGACGTCATCGCTTCGGGCGACTATGTGAAGCGCGTCGAGCGCAATCAGCTCTACGTCAACATCGCGCTGTTCGCCCTCGCCCTCGTCATCATCGGCAACGGCTTCTTCAAGCCCAATATCTCGACCATGGTCGGCGATCTCTATTCGCCGACGGACAAGCGCCGCGACGCCGCCTTCACGATTTTCTACATGGGGATCAATCTTGGCGCCTTCCTCGGCCAGATCCTCCTGCCGATCGTGCGCAGCAGCTTTGGCTTCAATGCCGGCTTCCTCGCTGCGGCCATCGGCATGACCTTTGCGCTCGCGATCTCCTTCTGGTCCGACCGTGCGCTCAAAGGCTATGGGGACTCGCCGGTTCCGGAACGGCTGAAGAAGGGCCTCGGCGTCGTTATCGCCGCGCTCTCCTTTGCGGCGGTGCTTCCGGTCTGGTTCCTCATGCAGAACGATCCGAAGATCGCCGCCGCGGTTCTCTCGGCGACGCCGGAAGGGATCAAGCCCTTCATCGAGTCGAGCCCGCTGGTCGGCCTCCTCCTTCTCGGCGGCGGCCTCATCGCCTTCCTCGCTGTCGTCTTCTTCTCCGTGACAAAGCTCGATGCGATCTCGCGCGACCGCATGCTGGTCGCCGTGGTGCTGACATTCTTTTCGATCCTGTTCTGGGCGCTGTTCGAGCAGGCGGGGACTTCGCTCACGCTCTTCTCCGACCAGAACACCGATCGGCGCATCTTCGGCTGGAACGTCCCTCCGGAAATGGTGCAGTCGTTCAACGCCCTATTCATCATTACACTGGCGCCGTTGTTCAGCATCCTGTGGACGGTGCTGGCGCAGAAGGGGCTGGAGCCGCCGACCCCGGTCAAATTCGCGATCGGCATCATCCTCGTCGGCGTCGGCTTCCTCGCGCTTGTCGGCGGCGGCGCGACCGCCAATCAGGCGGCGCTCGTTTCGATCTGGTGGCTTGCGCTCACCTATCTCATCCATACGATCGCCGAGCTGATGCTCTCGCCGGTCGGCCTTTCGATGATCACGCGCCTCTCAGTGCCCTCGCTCGTCGGCATGATGATGGGCGTCTGGTTCCTTTCCTCCGCCATGGCGCAATATGTCGGCGGCATCATCGCGACCTTCACCGCGACTGAAACCCTCGGCGGACAGGTCCTCAATCCGCAGGCGTCCCTCGCGACCTCGCTCGAAGTGTTCAGGGCGATCGGCATCGCCGCGGTCGTGGTCGGCGTCGGGCTCCTTGTGCTTTCATTCCTGCTCAACCGGATGATGCACGCCAACAAGCCCTCGCCGCAGGAGATCGCGGCGCAAAAGGCGCGCGCGTAGCTTCGTGATGCGGCCCGTCGCTCACGCGACGGGCCGCACAATCTCATTCACAAGGCGAACGCCGCGTTCATCCTGGTCTTCAGGCGCATCTGGTAGCCGGCGTCGACACAAATCGAGGAAGCCTCCTTCTCCGGCGGCGCATGCGAGATTTCGATCAGGATCAGGCGCGGCCAGAGGCCTCTCGGCGCGCCGGCGAAAAACGCGCGCAGGACTGGCGCCTCGGCGCCTTCGATGTCCATCTTCATGAAGTCGATGCGGGGAAAGCCGGCATCGACGACAATCTCGTGGAGCGCGCGCGCGGGAACCTCGATTCCTTCGGCGGCGAGCCGGCTCTCGCCGCGGCTCTCGCGATTGACGGCGAGGCGAAGGGTCGCCGCCGCCGCCGCCGCCGCGCAGCGGAACACCGAGATCTCGCCGGCGGCCGCCGACGCTTCAATATTGAAGGTCAGCCGCGCCTGCATCTCAGGGTCGGCCTCGACGCAGGCGGCGCGAAAGGCGGCGCCGGCGCGGGCCGCTTCGGCGCGCGCGAAGAGGGTATAGAGTCCGACATTGGCCCCGACATCAAGAAAGTGAAATGCGCGGCCCCGATAATCCGAAATGAAGTCGGCGAGCAATGCGCGCTCGGCGGCGTCCCAGAGCTGCGGCGTCAGGTAGACGCGCTTCTCGCAGATATTGTCGAACGGATGCAGCCGCGCCTTCTGGCCGCCAAAGATCGTCACGTCATAGGCGCGGCGCGCGCGCCCGCCCGCAGGTCCGAGCAGGAGCGAAGCGGCCTTGCGGCCGAAATAATTGGCAGGCAGTCGCGCGGCGAGCGCTCTCATGCGTTCCTGCGCCGGGCTCGGCCGTAGCGATCCGAAGGGAGGCGCGCTCATTTTTCGCGCTCCTTCATGGCGCGTTCGAACATCTTTACGTCACGAAGCCATCGGCCGAAGCCCGCCATCAGCGCGAAGGAAAATCCGTAAACCCCCCCGCGAAAGAATCCGTCCAGAACGTATCGCTTGGCGAAATAGACGGGCAATCCGAAGACTATGCGCAAGGCCAGCACGGGGGCCGGCTTCGGCGGGATCTCGCGCGCGCGGGTCGAGGAGTTGCGGTTGAGCTTTTCCATCAGGTGTTCGGCGCCGGTGAATGCGTGGTGCAAGAGCGGCGATTTCATCCGGCCGACAGCGACGCCCGGAGGAATCTCAAACTGGTCCCAGGCCGCATGGTCCGGCGCGCGCACGACGCGGCGGTCATAGAGCTTCTCCCGCCGGCTGATTCCGAATTTCAGCCATGGCTCTCCGAAGGGGGGCGCGAAGGCGAGCGGCACGGAGTATATCGGCGCCGGAGGCTCGCCCGTTTCGAACAGAACGAGTATCTCCGCGGCGAGTGAGGGCGTCACAATCTCGTCCGCGTCGAGATCGAGGAGCCAGTCATGCGCGCAGGCGTCCTCGCCGAGGCGCTTCTGGCGGCCATTGCCGAGCCATTCATGGCGGATGACGCGGGCGCCTGCGGCTTCTGCGATGGCGACTGTGTCGTCGGTCGAGCCGGAGTCGATGATGACTACCTCGCGTGCGATCTGAAGCGCGGCCTTCACCACGTCGCCGATCATGCGCGCTTCGTTCTTTGTACGGATGTAGCAGGAGAGGGGCGCGGTCGAGGTCATCATCCCATGTGATAGCCGGTTCGCCCTATCGGTCGATAGCGGGCGAGAGCCGGCCGCGCCGGGCCGGCGCCTTTCGCCTCGAGGGGCCGCGTCACGGCAGCGCGCGTGAGGCGAGCCAGATGAGGGCCGCCGCCGTCGGATAGAAGGTTAACGCAAACCCGAAGGCGCGCGCCGGCGGCGCGGCCAGGTAGCCCACAAAGAATGCGACCCGTCCGACGCCGAAGAGGATCGCAAGGGCCGGAATCACAGGCATCGAGTCGCGGGGCAGATAAATCGCGAGATTGAGCCAGGCGATCGCGGCGAGAAGCGACTGCTCGGCTGTATTGGTTACATAGCGGATGGCGATCTCGATGAACCCGCCCGGGCCGCGGCCGCCATCGATGGCGGAAGGGGAGAAGAATCGCGCCGCAGCGACGGTTCCGACGCCGGCAAGAAGGCAGAGCGCCGGAACAAGGAGCCAGGGAAGAGCGAAGACGAGTCTTGCCGGTGGTTCGTCGCGCGGCGCCGTAACGAGCGTCGATGCCAATGGGGCGCTGAAGACGAACCACCATGCGAAGGCCGCTGCGGCGGCCATGCCCATGAAAATAGGAATCTGCTTGCGGAGCATGAGCCCTCGAGACCTGCGCCGCGCCGGTTGCCTGCGGCGGGCTCGCCAAGCCTAGCCGGTCCTCGGCCTCAATCGAAGCTGAAGCTGAAGGGCGTCGCCAGCCGCCGGTGCTCGTCGAAGACGAGCTGGCGCTTGAGGGGAGGATGCGCCCGCGCCTCGCAATCAGGGCGCTCGCACAGGCGGCAGGTGACGCCGATCGGCGCCGCGGGCGCCGCATCGAGGTCGATCCCCTGCGCGTAGACGATGTCGCCGGCGCGATCGAGCGCGCAGCCGAGCGCGACCGCCCGGTCGATTTTCGCCGCGCCAAAGCCGCCCGCCTCCCCATGGACGGTGCGCGCGATGGAAAAGAACTTCTTGCCGTCCGGGAGCTGCAGGATCTGCGTCAGGACCCGCCGCGGACTGCGGAAGGCGTCATGCACGTTCCATAACGGGCACGAGCCGCCATAGCGGGCGAACGGAAAGACGTCGCCGGAAAAGCGCTTCGAAACGTTGCCGGCGGCGTCCACGCGGATGAAGAAGAAGGGGATTCCTTCCGCGCCGGGCCGCTGCAGCGTGGTCAGGCGATGGGCGATCTGTTCAAAGCTCG
This sequence comes from uncultured Caulobacterales bacterium, assembly GCA_964441615.1. GTDB lineage: Bacteria > Pseudomonadota > Alphaproteobacteria > Caulobacterales > Parvularculaceae > Amphiplicatus. Next base: position 7,636 of record CAYTVQ010000044.1, read on the forward strand.
CGCCGAAGCGTCGCGCCATCGCCTCGATATCGTGCCTGAGTTCGCGCGCCGCCGCCCTGACGGGCCCGTAAGGCAGCACGATCGCCGCCGCCGCGTAATTGGCCAGCGCGGCGCGGGCGAGACGCCGGCCGCCATCGGTCTCGAATTTGGCGCTGTTGACCAGTCGGTCGAGAGCGGCGCTCTCTTCGGCGAGCGCGAGTTGGTGGGCGATATGGAAGGTTCGGCTGGCGTGGTCGAGCGCCTCAGAGAGCAGGACTTCCTGCGCATGACGATTCATGCGCCGGAGCGCGCCGCCCATCACGTCCGCCGGGAGGATCCGTACACGGACGCCGTGGCGCGACTGAAATCGCTGCGCCAGAACCTCGAACAGGAAGCCCGGCGCGGCGTCGGCGGCGATCGCTTCGCCGGCCTCGTCGAGCGGTGCGAAATAGTTGCGCGACGCCTGGATAAACGCACGCGCCTCCTCGACGGGATCAGCGGGGCCAGAACGCGCGGCGGCGCGCGCCTCGATCAGCTCCTCCTCGCTCCTGCGCCAGGCGCGATAGAGGCGGGCGACCGCCTCGCCGATCACCGGATTGCCGGCCGCAAGTTCGTGGGCGTCCTCGCGGGTGAGGCCCATGCTCGCGAACAGCGGGTCCTGGAACGCGGCGTTGAGAGCCCCGAAGAGGTCCTCGCTGGAGGCTTCGGCGAAGGCGGCGAGGCTGAGGCCATAGGTCTCCGCCGCCCGAACCAGCAGCTCGGCGGAGATCGGGCGCTGGTTGCGCTCGATGAGGTTCACATAGGAAGGGGAGACGCCAAGTTCGCCTGCGAGCTGGGCCTGGGTCAGCCCGCGCTCCCTTCGCAGGCGCCGAATGGCCGGGCCGACATAGAGTTTACGGCTTCCGCGTTTTTCCGGCATTCGTCCGGACTCCCTATTCCGTGCGGCGAAATCTACCAAAAGTGACAAAAATGACAATCACACAACCATTATGTGTCAATTTTCTTATGGGATGACCCGTCCATCCTTTCTTCGCACCTGCAGAATATGGTCTGATGCACGCGCCATTCAGGGGGTTTTCATGACGACATTCGAACAACTCGTGCCTTCCGCGCCCAAGGGTCGGTTCGAGGGCATCCGGCGGAATTACACGGCCGAAGAGGCCAAGCGCCTGCGCGGCTCGCTCCCGATCGCCCATACCCTCGCGGAGCGCGGCGCCAACCGGCTGTGGTCGCTCTTGAAGTCCGAACCCTATGTGCACGCGCTCGGCGCCCTCTCCGGCAATCAGGCCGTGCAGATGGCGAAGGCGGGTTTGAAGGCGATCTATCTCTCGGGCTGGCAGGTCGCGGGCGACTCCAACGTCGCGGCGCAGACCTATCCGGACCAGTCGCTTTATCCCGCGAACTCAGGCCCCGAGCTTGCGCGTCGCATCAACAACGCCTTCCGCCGCGCCGACCAGATCGAATATTCCGAGGGCAGAGTAACGCGCGACTATTTCCTCCCCATCGTCGCCGATGCGGAAGCGGGTTTCGGCGGTCCCCTGAACTGTTTCGAGATCATGAAGGCCTATATCGAGGCCGGAGCGGCGGGCGTGCATTTCGAGGACCAGCTTGCGTCCGAAAAGAAGTGCGGCCATCTCGGCGGAAAGGTGCTCATTCCGACCAAGGCGCATGAACGCAATCTCAACGCCGCCCGCCTCGCGGCTGACGTCTGCGGCGTGCCGACCCTTCTCGTCGCGCGCACGGACGCGGAGTCGGCAAAACTCATCACCTCCGACATTGACGAGCGCGACCATGAATTCATCGATTTCGATCAGGGCCGCACGCCGGAGGGCTTCTATCGTCTGAAGGACGGAACCGGCGTCGATCACTGCATCGCGCGCGGCCTCGCCTATGCCGACAAGGCCGATCTCATCTGGTGGGAGACCTCGCACCCCAATCTCGACGACGCGAAGAGATTCGCCGAGGCGGTCCAGAAGCGCTTCCCCGGCAAGATGATGGCCTATAACTGCTCGCCCTCCTTCAACTGGGAGGCCAAGCTCGACAAGGCGACCATCGCCAGGTTCCAGCGCGAGATCGGGGCCATGGGCTACAAGTTCCAGTTCGTCACTCTCGCCGGCTTCCACGCGCTCAACTATTCGATGTTCCAGCTCGCGAACGGCTATCGCGACCGCGGCATGGCGGCCTACTCCGAACTGCAGCAGGCTGAGTTCGCCGCCGAGAAGCTCGGCTACGAGGCGACGCGCCACCAGCGCGAGGTCGGCACCGGCTATTTCGACCTCGTCGCCAACACGCTTTCCGGCGGCCAGTCCTC
>CAYTVQ010000044.1:10025-13483 GCA_964441615.1 uncultured Caulobacterales bacterium
AGCGGGCAGAAGCCGACAAGGCTCGTCAGCACAAAGACGGCCGCGATCACGACGAGTGCGATGCCGAATGCGCCGCTGATCGTGCCCTTCCAGTAAAGATAGCCGATGACCGCTGCGATCAAGAGGCGGATCACGCGGTCGATGGCGCCCATATTGCTTTTCATGCTTTCCTCCGTTCTGAACGGGCCGCCGCCCTGGCCGACGGCGCGCCGACGGCGACATCTCGAGCGACGGACAACTTCAGGATACGATTGAGCGGCGTTCTGGCAACAGACGGCCTTGTCGCGGAACGGGCCGTGCGAGGCTAATTCGGCGGCGGACGGCGCGATCCGCCTGACGGCCCGTCAGGCGGCGGGCCATCAGGCTTTTCGCCCTTTTTGTCGCGCGGCGGGGACGAGAATTTCGCCAGCATTAGAGGCGTAAAGGAAGCCGCAAAGCTTTCGGCGACCGCGAGCGCCTCTGGCGATACGTCCTGCTTCAGTCCGGGCACGAAGGTTTCCGGCAACGCCTTGTAGCCGTAGAGATCGGCGTCGCTGTTCTTCTTGTAGACGAGTGCCCATTTGAGGGCCTCGGCGGGCGACCCCTCAGGGTTCGAGCGCGCGCCGTAATGCATGGCGAGCGCGCGCTGGGCGCGAGCGTTGCCCGCGAAGGCGGCGCGCTTCAGCCAGAACAGCGCCTCTTGCCGGAACAGCGCCGTCTCGGTCGGGGAGGCGCCGTCCATGAGGAGAAGACATTCGCCAAGTTCGTGCTGGGCCGCCTCCTGGCCTTCGCCCATGGCGGCGACAACGCGATAGGTCGGCGCCGCCGCGGCGCAGCTCTGCGTCTCACGCGCCTCGCGCGCAAACGACAGGAGCCCTGAGGCGCCCATTCCGGCGTCCGGCGGTGGCGCCCGGTCCTTGTCTTTGGCGGCCGCGGAGGTTGTGAGGGCGAGTAGGGCGAGGAGAAGGGGAACGCGCACGCGGGGACTCCAGTGCAGAAGGGCGATGCCAGTCTAGCATAACGGAGGGGTCCAGCCGATCCGTTGAAAAAATTCGCGGGAAATCTTCGCCTGTGTCGCGACAGAAACCGCCTGGGTCGGCGTTCATGCAGGCGGAGAGGCGGTCGATCGCGTTTCCGAACGGCTGCAACTCCTCTCTGACCGCCGCCCGTCCTCCCCTCACAAGGCGGCTTTGTCCCCGGCGCCGGCGGTCCGCGCCGATCGCCGGCGCTTCCCTGGCGTTTTCGAGCCGGCGGCTCAAAACTCCGCGTTCGTGGTGATAGGCTGCAATCCCGCCCTCGCGAGCCATCGCGTCGCCGGCCCTTTGCAATTTGGAGCTTTCATGACTGACGCCGAACGCCTCGAAGCCGAGATCATGGAGAAGACGGCGCGGCTCGCGGAACTCCGCCGCGCCGATCCTGCGGTCGAGATCAGGGATTACGCTTTCAGCACGCTCGACGGCGAGACCACGCTGTCTGCCATGTTTGCAGGGCGCGAGCGCCTTCTCGTCATCCACAATATGGGACAGGGCTGCCGCTACTGCACGACCTGGGCCGACGGGATCAACGGCGTGCTGCGCCATCTCGAGGAGGCGATGTCGGTCGTTCTCGTCTCCAAGGATGCTCCGGACGTGCAGCGCCGCCTCGCCGAGGATCGCGGCTGGCGCTTCCGCATGGCGAGCCATGGCGGCGGTCCCTACATGACGGAGCAGTCGATCGGCGAGGGCAATTATCCGGGCGCGGTGGTCTACGAAAAAAGGCATGGCAGGATCCTGCGACGCGGGCGCGCGTCGTTCGGACCGGGCGATCTCTATTCGCCGCTCTGGCACTTCCTCGCGCTCGCCGGCATCGGCGCTGACGACTTCACGCCGCAATTCCACTACTGGCGCCGCCCGCAAGAGATGGAGGACGGCGGCCAGAATCTGCGTGATTGACGTGCCCTCGGTCCCCGCCGCCGCGGCGCTCGGCGCCCTGAAGCTCTACAAGCTGACGCTGTCGCCCATTTTCTACGCGCTTGGCGCGCGCTGCCGCCATGCGCCGTCCTGCTCTGATTACGCGGCGGAGGCGTTCCGCCGCCATGGCGCGGGAAAGGGACTTATACTGACGATTTCGCGCCTCGCGCGCTGCCATCCCTTCGGCAGTCATGGCTGGGACCCCGTTCCCGAAGACTTGCCCCGCGCCGGATGGCGCCTCTGGCGCTATGGCGACTGGGCATGGACCGAGCGGCCCGCCGATCGTCCGCCAACGGATGGTTCCGCAAGCTGAAGGTCCATGGGGCGGGGGCCGACACCCGGCTTTGCGCAGCGCCGTTTTGCTCATACTGCGCATAACGGCGATGGCCTAAAAAATTATCCAATGAAATCAATGGCCGCACTCGCCTATGAGGAGAAGAGGGCCCGACTTATCCCACACCCCCGCCGGCGCCCTCAGAATGCGCGCGTTCCGGTGCGGGTCTTTTTCGGACCGGAGGCCTTCAAGCTCTTTGACAATCTGGATGCTTTCCGGTTCGACGAACGCAGCATTTGACGAATCGACCGCAAGAGAGGCGCAACATCAGGAGGGCCCCTTTCCGGGCCCCGCGCATGCGCAACGAAGACGCGACGCGCTTTCGCTCAGGCGCCGCGATCGCTGGCCGGAAGCCAATTCATGGAACCCGTTCGCGTCCCCTCGGGCCGGCGCCTCCCGGAGCTTTGTCCGGCGGCGCCGGCCTCGCGGGGCGGGCTGCCGGTTGTCGCGTGCGGGTTGCAGGTCCTATCGGGTTCCGGCAAGCCTGTGACGGACAACCGACCGCCCCTCGTGCGCATCGCTCTCGCCACCTGCCTTGAAAAGCCGCAGCTTCAGCCGAGCGATCGTTTGCTGGCGGGGGCGCTCGAGGCGCGTGGGTTCAGCGCCGCGGCCCATCCCTGGAACGGGCCTTTCGAGCCTTTCGCGCGCGCCGACGCCGTCATTGTGCGCTCGACCTGGGACTATGTTCCGGTTGCGGACCAGTTCGCGGAATGGGTCGGGCGGCTCGAGCGCGAGGCGCGGCGCGCCTTCAATCCGCCGTCTCTCATGCGCTGGAACCTTGAGAAGACCTATCTTCTCGACCTCGCCGCACGGGGCGCGCCCCTGCCGCCGACGGCGCTCGCCGAGCCGGGCGCCGAGGCGCTCAAGGACGCGCTCGGCCGCCTTTCCCTCAAGGAAGCAGTGGTCAAGCCCGTCATCGGGGGCGGCGCGGCCGGCGTCTCGATCGTCGCGGCCGATCAAGCGGACTCATTCGCGCGCGCCGCCGCACGACTTCGCGGCCGGGCGCTGGTGCAGCCCCTCCTTCCGGAAATCCGCACCCGGGGCGAGACCTCTCTCATCTATTTCGGCGGCCAATTCTCCCACGCGGTCGAAAAGCGACCCCCCGCCGGATCCATTCTCGTCCAGGAGGAGCATGGCGGCTGGACGGGCCCCGCGCATCCCCGGCCGCAGATCATCGAAGCCGGCCGGCGCATTCT
>CAYTVQ010000045.1:0-7537 GCA_964441615.1 uncultured Caulobacterales bacterium
AGATGCTTGCCGGTATCGAATAGAACGCCGCGACCAGGCCCGCGGTCTTGATGTCGAAGCTGTAGACCCCGACGAGGTAGCGCGGCAGCCACAGCGCCAGCGCGACGAAGGCGCCGAACACGAAGAAATAGTAGAGCGAGAACCGCCATACCTGAAGTTTCCGCAGCGGTTCGAGCTGCAGCAGGGTTCCCTGGGCCTTGACCCCCGCTTTGCGGCGCGCAACGAGCGCCGGATCGTCCTTCGTGACAAGCCAGTAGATGATGGCGATCACGACAAGCGCCGCCGCCCAGATCTTGGCGACCGCTTCCCAGCCATAGGCGACCATAACGAATGGCGCGATAAACTTCGTTACCGCCGCGCCGACATTGCCCGCGCCGAAAATGCCAAGCGCGGTTCCTTGCCGCTCGGTCGGAAACCACTTCGACACATAGGCGATGCCGACCGCAAATGAGCCGCCCGCAATCCCCACGCCGAGGGCGGCCAGCAAAAATTGCGGATAGGTGTGGGCGAAGGTCAGAAGAAACGTCGCGAGAGCCGCCGAAAGCATCACAGCGACGTAGACGATCCTGCCGCCATACTGATCAGTCCAGATGCCGAGGATGAGGCGGATCAGCGAGCCCGTGAGGATCGGCGTCCCGATCAGGAGGCCGAACTCGGTTTCGCTCAGGCCCAGATCGCTCTTAATCTGGACTCCAATGATCGAGAAGATCGTCCAGACGGCGAAACAGGCGGTGAAGGCGAAAGTGCTCGCCCAAAGCGCGGTTTGTCGCTGACCAGAAGTAACCGTATTTGTCATGGCGGCCCCGCCGATTCGTTCAGTGGCGTCCTGCTCTTCAGGCTCCGGGGCGAAAAACTCTTGAGACAGATCAAATTCGCGCCGCCGCCCTGCGGAAATAAGCCGCCGCGCGAAATCTTCAGGGTCGAGGGATCTCGTTTGTGCGCTGCGTCATTGACCAATGACGCCAACATCCTTGATAATTATCAAGGCAGGGAGTTGGACGATGAGACCGGAAAACAAGAAGCAGGTGAGAGACCTTCAGCTTTTTCGGTCGATGACGGCTGATTCCTTCGAAACACTGCTGTCTGGGTCCTACTACCAGCACTTTCCTTCCCATGTGGTTTTGATTCGCGAGGGCGAGCCTGCTGATTTTCTTCATGTCGTGATTTCCGGAACTGTCGAGCTTTTCGCCGCCTGGAACGGGCGCGAGAGCACCATGCAGATCGTGCGTCCGGTATCGACCTTCATTCTCGCCGCCGTCATCAAGGATGCGCCCTACCTCATGTCCGCCCGGACAATCGAGCCATCGGACATCCTCATGATTCCGGCGGCAAACCTTCGGAGCGGAATAAATGCGGATCCAGGTCTGAGCCGCGCCATGGTGACGGAACTCGCAGGCTGTTACCGGGAGTTCGTGAAGACCTCGAAGAACCTGAAGCTTCGCAGCGCCGTTGAGCGGCTTGCAAACTACCTTCTCAGCCTCGACGAGATGCAGAATCGGTCCGGGCGAGTCGTGCTGCCGATCGAAAAGCGCGTGCTTGCGTCCTTTCTTGGCATGACGCCGGAAAATCTCTCCCGGGCGTTCAATACGCTCAAGGCCTATGGCGTAACCGGCGAGGGGTCGAATTTGACGCTGGCAAGCGTTTCAGACCTTGCGGGGCTTGCCAAACCGACGCCCCTGATCGACGATTCGCTTTTCTGACTTCCAGCTTCCGGCGGCTGAAGGAACACCATGCGAAAAAACACCCCGCTGCTCGAGCGTCACCGGGCCGTCCTGCCGCGCTGGATGACCCTCTACTATGAAGAGCCGATCGCCATCGAGCGCGGCGAGGGGCGCACCGTCTGGGACCGCGAAGGGCGCGAATATCTCGACTTCTTCGGCGGAATTCTGACGACCATGACCGGCCACGCCGTGCCGGAGGTCGTGGACGCCGTCTGCGACCAGGCAAAGAAGATGCTGCACACCTCGACCCTCTATCTGATCGAGTCGCAGATCGAACTCGCCGAGAAGATCGCAGCGCTTTCGGGGATTCCCAACGCCAAGGCGTTCTTCACGAATTCGGGCAGCGAGGCCAATGACGCGGCGCTGATGATGGCGACGTGCTACCGGCGCTCGAACCATGTGCTCGCCATGCGCCATAGCTATCACGGGCGCTCCTTCGCGACTGTTCCAGTGACCGGAAACTCCTTCTGGTCGCCGACGCCCCTGTCGCCTTTCAAGGTTTCCTACGTGCACGGAAGCTATCGCTATCGCAGCCCCTTCCGCGATCTCGACGACGCGGCCTATATCTCCGCTTCGGTTGAAGACCTCAAAAATGTCATCGAGGTCACGGCGTCCGGGGACATCGCCTGCCTCATCGCCGAGCCCATTCTCGGCGTCGGAGGCTTCGCCCTGCCGCCCGACGGTCTCTTCGGGCGCTTCAAGGAAGTCCTCGATCAGCGTGGGATCCTTTTCATCGCCGACGAAGTGCAGACGGGCTGGGGCCGTCTCGGCGAGACGTTCTGGGGCTTCGCCGCGCATGGCGTGACGCCGGACCTCGTGACCTTCGCCAAGGGGCTTGGCAACGGCCTCGCCATTGGCGGCGTCGTCGGGCGCGGCGACATCATCGACTGTTTCGCAGCCAACTCGATCTCGACCTTCGGCGGCAACCCGCTGGCGACCCGCGGCGCGCTCGCCAATCTCGACTATCTCGAAAAACACCAGCTCCAGGCGAACGCCCGCACTCAGGGGGCGACGCTGACGGCGGGCCTCAAGAAGCTTCAGCAAAAGCACGCCTTCATCGGCGAGGTGCGCGGCAAGGGCTTGATGATCGGGATCGAACTCGTGAACGCCGACAGAAGTCCGTCCAAGGACAAGACGAAGCGCCTCCTTGAAGAGACGAAGAAGCGCGGCCTCCTGATCGGGATGGGCGGCTTCTACGGCAACGTCATCCGCCTCGCCCCGCCCCTCTCCGTGACCGCAGAGGAATGCCGCCGGGCCTTGGCGATCATCGAGGAGAGCCTCGCGGCCGCCTGACGAGACCCAGGACCGGCGCTGCGCACCGCCGGCGACAAGGGCTGCTTCAGGAGATTCTGTTTTCAGACGGAATGCGTTAGTCTCGATGAGACGCAGGGAGGCGCGGCGTTGCAGGGACGGCGCATCAAGACGGCGAGCGGCGGGGCGCGACTGACCTCCGCCGACGTCGCGGAGAATTTCGGCGATCTCCATCCGCCCCTGTCCGACGCGCAGGCGCTCGTCGATGCGGCGCGCTGTCTCTACTGCTATGACGCGCCCTGCGTGCGGGCCTGTCCCACCTCGATCGACATCCCGAAATTCATCCACCAGATCCGAAGCGGCAATCTCGACGGCTCGGCGCGCACCATCCTTTCGGCCAACATCATGGGCGGAACCTGTGCGCGGGCCTGCCCGACCGAAGTGCTGTGCGAGGAAGCCTGCGTCGTCAATCACGCCGAAAGCGCGCCGGTGAAGATCGGTCTCCTGCAACGCCACGCCGTCGATCATCTGATGGCGAAGGGCGGCCCGCATCCCTTTGCGCGCGGGCCCGAGAGCGGCTTTTCGCTCGCCGTCATTGGCGCAGGACCCGCCGGCCTATCCTTCGCGCACCGCGCGGCGATGCTCGGCCATCGCGTCACCGTCTTCGAGCGCGACGAGAAGCCGGGCGGCCTCAACGAATACGGCCTCGCCGCCTACAAGATGGTCGACGATTTCGCGCAGCGAGAGATCTCTTTTCTCTTGAACGTCGGCAACATCGAGATCCGCAATGGGCGGACGCTTGGCGAAAACCTGAAGCTGGACGAGCTGCGGCGCGACTTTGACGCCGTTTTCATCGGCGTCGGCCTCGCCCGGCCGATGCGGCTCGACATTCCCGGGCGCGAGCTGCCCGGAGTCCGCGACGCGCTCGATTTCATCAAGGACCTTCGCCGCGCGCCGAACAAAGCGGACATGAAGATTGGCCGGCGCGTGGTCGTCATCGGCGGCGGCAATACGGCGATCGACGCCGCCATGCAGGCGCGCTGTCTCGGCGCTGAAGATGTGACGCTCGTCTACCGGCGGGGCGGCGAACACATGTCGGCGACGGGCTTTGAGCAGGACCTCGCCGCATCGAACGGCGTCGCCTTCCGCCATTGGTCCGCCCCGGTCTCATTCAAGGGAAGCGGCGCGCTCGCCTCGGTCGAATTCGCCCAAACGCGCCTCGACGGCGGGAAGCTGGTCGTGACGGACCGTCGCTTCGAGATTGCCTGCGATGCGGCGCTGATCGCCATTGGGCAGACGCTCGATCCGGACCTCGCCGCGCAATTTGTCGTCCATCAGGGCAAGATCGCCGTGGGCCTCGATTATCAAACCTCCGTGCCCGGCATATATGCGGGGGGAGACTGCACCGAGGCGGGTGAAGACCTGACCGTGCAGGCGGTCGAGGACGGCAAGCGCGCCGCCATCGCGGTCGACCGGGCCCTGCGCCTGAAAGGAGCGGCGAAATGAGCGATCTTCACTGCGTGATCGCCGGAATAGAAAGCGTCAACCCGTTCTGGCTCGCCTCCGCGCCGCCTTCCGACAAGAAATACACCGTGACGCGCGCCTTCAAGGCCGGATGGGGCGGCGCGGTCTGGAAGACGCTGGGCGCCGACCCGCCGATCGTCAACGTCACAAGTCGCTACGGCGTCCACAGATCGCAGGACCGGCGCATCGTCGGCATCAACAATATCGAGCTCATTTCCGACCGCCCGCTCGCCGTGAACCTCAAGGAGATCGAGGAAGTCCGGCGCGAGTGGCCGGACCGCGTCATCATCGGCTCGATCATGGCCCCGATCGACGAGCGCGCATGGAAGGACCTCGCGGTCCGGGTCGCCAACGCCGGCGTGCACGGGATCGAGCTCAATCTCGGCTGCCCGCACGGCATGTGCGAGCGCGGCATGGGGTCTGCGGTCGGACAGGTTCCCGACCTCGTGCGCCAGACCACCCAATGGGTCAAAGAAGCTGTCGCCCTTCCTGTCTTCACCAAGCTGACGCCGAACGTCTCGGACATCACCATCCCGGCGGAAGCGGCGAAGGCGGGCGGCGCCGATGCGATCTCGCTCATCAACACGGTCAACTCCATCACCTCGGTCGATCTCGACCGGATGGCGCCGACGCCGACGGTCGATGGGCTCGGCACGCATGGCGGCTATTGCGGCGAGGCCGTGAAGCCGATCGCGCTGCACATGGCGGCGGAGATCCTGCGCTCGCCGGAGACGCAAGGCCTCGAAGTCTCGGCCATAGGCGGAATCACCACCTGGCGCGACGCCGCCGAGTTCCTGGCGCTCGGGGCCTCGGGCGTGCAGGTCTGCACCGCCGCCATGCTCTATGGCTTCCGCATCGTCGAGGACATGATCGATGGCCTTTCCGCCTTCATGCGCGACAAGGGTTATCGCAGCATCGCCGACTTCAAAGGCCGCGCGCTGAACAGGGTCGTCGCCTGGAACGACCTCAACATGAACTACGATCTCAAAGCGCGGATCGACGAATCGAAGTGCATCGAGTGCGGGCGCTGCTACATCGCCTGCGAGGACACCTCGCATCAGGCGATCCGCGTCGAGACGAAACCGGGCGGCGGAAGACGTTTCACCGTCGTCGACGCCGACTGCATCGGCTGCAATCTCTGCCAGCATGTGTGCCCGGTCTCTGGCTGCATCGAGATGACGCCGGTCGATAACGGGCTCCCTGCCCTGACATGGCCGCATCACCCGAAAAACCCTATGAAAGCGGCGGAACAGGAGCATTCATGACCACGCTTAGAGGCGGCCTCATCCAGATGGCCTTGAAGGCGCCGACCGATGCGTCGCCGGAGAAGATTCGCGACGCCATGATCGACGCGCATATGCCGCTCATCGACAAAGCGGGCCGCGAGGGCGTGCAGGTGCTCTCCTTCCAGGAGGTGTTCACGCAGCCCTATTTCTGTCCGAGCCAGGACAAAAAGTGGTATGCGGCCGCCGAGGAGATTCCGAACGGGCCGACCTGCCGCCTCATGTCGGAGCTGGCGCGCAAGCACAAGATGGTCATCGTCACGCCCATCTACGAACAGGCGGAGATTGCGGGCGTCTATTACAACACCGCCGCCGTCTTCGACGCCGACGGCGAATATCTCGGCAAGTATCGCAAGACCCACATTCCGCAGGTCGCGGGCTTCTGGGAGAAGTTCTTCTTCAAGCCGGGAAGCTCGAACTGGCCGGTGTTCAAGACCAGATACGTCAAGCTCGGCGTCTATATCTGCTATGACCGCCACTTCCCCGAGGGCTGGCGCGCCCTCGCCCTCAACGGCGCCGAGTACATCGTCAATCCCTCCGCGACCGTCGCGGGGCTTTCGGAATATCTCTGGAAGCTCGAACAGCCGGCGTCGGCGGCCGCCAACGGATGCTTCATCGGCGCCATCAATCGCGTGGGAACGGAAGCGCCGTGGAATATCGGCGAGTTCTACGGCCAGAGCTATTTCGTCAATCCGCGCGGGCAGATCGAGAAGATCGCCAGCCGTGACAGGGACGAGCTTCTGATCCACGACATGAACATGGACATGGTGAAGGAGGTGCGCGACCTCTGGCAGTTCTTCCGCGACCGGCGTCCCGACGCCTACGGAGCGTTGGTCAGTAGGGATTAGGGATTTGGGATTAGGGAATAAGACCTCATGGGCGAGGATGGAATTAGGTCTCATCGCGATCTTGCCGTCTGGCGCAAGGCGATGGACCTCGCGCGCGACATCTATCACCTGACGGACGGGTTTCCGAAGAAAGAAGAGTACAGGATGACCGCGCAATTGATCCGGGCGGCCATCTCCATTCCCGCGAACATCGCCGAGGGAAATGCTAGAGGCAGCAGGAAGGACTATGCCTATTTCATCAGCGTCGCGCGCGGCTCTACGGCGGAACTTGAGACGCTCCTTACGCTCGTAACGGAAACGGAACTCGCGCCGCGAGCACGAGTCGATGGACTTGTGGCGCGGACGAACGAAGTCGGTCGCATGCTCACAGGGCTAAAGCGCAGCCTCGACGAACCCAAATCCCTAATCCCTAATCCCTAATCCCCATGACGTCCTTCGACCCCGGCCTCTGGAACAAGGACCTTGCGCCGGCCGCGCCGAACGAGCGCACCTGGAACTGGTTCGCCTTCGCCGCGCTCTGGGTGTCGATGGTCGTGTGCGTGCCCTCCTATCTCATCGCATCCGGGCTCGTGGCCGAAGGGATGAACTGGCTGCAGGCCGTTCTCACCGTCTTCCTCGGCAATCTCATCATCGTCGTGCCGATGATCCTGATCGGCCATGCCGGCGCCAAGCACGGCGTGCCGTTTCCGGTGCTGCTGCGGTCTTCCTTCGGCGTCGAGGGCGCGAAGATCCCGGCGCTGGCGCGCGGCCTCGTCGCCTGCGGCTGGTTCGGCATCAACACCTGGGTCGGCGGCTCAGCGCTCTACGCGATCCTCAACACGCTCGCGAGCGGAAAGCTCGCAGGCGCTCCCCTCCCCGTTCTCGGGATCGGCCCGGCGCAGTTCTTCTGCTTTCTCGCCTTCTGGGCGCT
>CAYTVQ010000045.1:7637-13474 GCA_964441615.1 uncultured Caulobacterales bacterium
CCGTTCTCGGGATCGGCCCGGCGCAGTTCTTCTGCTTTCTCGCCTTCTGGGCGCTCCATCTCTATTTCATCCGGAACGGGACCAATTCGATCAAATGGCTGGAGATTCTGGCCGCGCCCTTCCTGATCCTCATCTCGATCGCGCTGCTCGTCTGGGCCTACCTTAAGGCCGGCGGCTTCGGAGACATGATCTCGGCGCCCTCTCAGTTCGCGGAAGGCGGTCCGAAGGCGGGAAAATTCTGGCCGACTTTCTTTGCGAGCCTGACCGCCATGGTCGGCTTCTGGGCGACCATGGCGCTCAATATTCCGGACTTCACCCGCTACGCGAAGACGCAGCGCGACCAGATCCTCGGCCAGGCGCTGGGATTGCCGATCCCGATGGCGCTGTTCGCGACCGTCGGCGTGCTCGTCACCTCGGCGACCGCGACGATCTACGGCCAGGCGATCTGGGATCCGGTGCAGCTTGCGAGCCGCATGGGCGGCGCCGGCGTCATCTTCGCGCTGATCGCCCTCCTGGTGGCGACGCTGACCACCAATCTCGCCGCGAATGTCGTCGCGCCCGCTTATGGCTTCTCGAATCTGGCGCCGCGCCGAATCTCATTCGTCGTCGGCGGCTACATCACGGCGGGCCTCGGCGTCGCCATGTTTCCATGGAAGCTCATGGAAAGCGCCGGCTCTTATCTCTTCGTCTGGCTGGTCGGCTATTCGGCGCTCCTCGGGCCGATCGCGGGCATCCTGATCGCCGACTACTTCCTGATCCGGAAGACGCAGTTTCGCGTCGAGGATTTCTTCCGCAAGGATGGGGCCTTCGGGCGAAACGGCGGCTGGAACATTGCGGGGCTCGCCGCTCTTGCGATCGGCATTCTTCCCAATCTCCCGGGATTCCTGCATGCGGCCGGAATCGTGAAAAGCGTTCCGCCGATCTTAGACACGCTCTATGTTTACGCCTGGTTCGTCGGCTTCGTTGTCGCCGGCGCCGCGTATCTGCTGCTGGCCGACCGGCGGCCAGCAGCGCTCGCAACGCCCTCATCCGTTCATCCCGGTGAAAGCCGGGACCCAGACGCTCGCAACAAAACCAGCAAGTGACTTTTTCGCCCGAATGAGCGGGTGCTAAGGTCGAGGCGCCATCCGCGGCGCACAAAGGAGGAAGCATGACCCTGCTCATTCGCGGCGGAACCGTCGTCAACGCCGACGCGCGTGCGCGGGCTGACGTGCTGGTCGAGGGCGGCCTCATCAAGGCCGTCGGAGCCAATCTCGAAGCGCCTGCGGCCGCCGAGGTGATCGACGCCGGCGGGCAGTATGTGATGCCGGGCGGCGTCGATCCGCACACCCACATGCAGCTCCCCTTCATGGGCACGGTGGCGTCGGAAGATTTCTATACGGGCACGGCGGCGGGCTTCGCCGGCGGAACGACGACCATCATCGACTTCGTGATACCCGATCCCGGCCAGAAGCTGATGGACGCCTACCGGCAATGGCGCGGCTGGGCCGAGAAATCCGCGGGCGACTATTCCTTCCACGTCGCGGTGACGTGGTGGGACGAGAGCGTCAAAGCCGACATGAAGACTCTCGTCGAGGAAGAGGGCGTCAACAGCTTCAATCACTTCATGGCCTACAAGGGCGCCATCATGGCGACCGACGAAATCATGTACAACAGTTTCAAGCGCGCGCTCGAGCTCGGCGCGATCGTCACCGCGCACGCCGAGAACGGCGAGCTCGTTTTCCAGTTGCAGCGCGAGCTGATCGCAAAGGGCGTCACCGGTCCTGAAGGCCACCCCCTGTCGCGGCCGCCGGTCGTCGAGGGCGAGGCGGCGCATCGCGTCATCCAGTTCGCCAATGTCATCGGCGTGCCGGTCTATCTTGTTCATGTATCGACCAAGGAAGCGCTCGAAGCGATCTCCCGGGCGCGGGCGCGCGGACAGCGCGTCTTCGGAGAGGTTCTCGCCGGCCACCTCCTCATCAACGATTCAGTTTACAGGAACCCGGACTGGAATTTCGCGGCGGCGCATGTGATGTCGCCGCCGTTCCGTCCGAAGATGCACCAGCGCGCGCTGTGGAACGGCCTGACGTCCGGAAACCTGCAAACGACGGCGACCGATCATTGCTGCTTCTGCGCCGACCAGAAAGCGATGGGCAAGGACGACTTCACCAAGATTCCCAACGGCACGGCGGGCGTTGAAGATCGCATGGCGATCCTCTGGACGCATGGCGTCGGGACAGGGCGCCTGACGGCGGAGGAGTTTGTCGCCGTCACCTCGGCCAATGCGGCGAAGATCTTCAATATCTATCCGCAGAAGGGCCGGATCGCTCCGGGAGCCGATGCCGACATTGTCGTCTGGGATCCGCGCGCGACGAAGACGATTTCCGCCAAGACGCACCATCAGAAGATTGACTTCAACATCTTTGAAGGGATGCGCGTGACTGGCCTCGCCTCACACACGGTGAGCGGCGGCGCGCTTGTCTGGAAGAACGGCGAGCTGCGCGCGAAAATGGGCGCCGGACGATACATCAAGCGCCCCGCCTTCCATGCGGTATTCGATGCTTTGGCGAAATTGCGCCTCCAGAGAACTTAGGCGCTAAGCCCGATATTTGCCGAGAAGATCGACCAGTTCCGCGAACTTCTCCCGCTGCGCGGCGGGCGACGGCGCCGCATCGATTTCTCTTGTCGCCGGCGTCAGATTCTGGTTCTGACCCCGACGGCGGTCATTGCTCGAGGGGACGGCTCTGGAAGAAAGCGTCATGGCCACAAGGACCGGCGGGTGCCATTGCGGCGCCATCCGCTATGAGGTGAGCGGCGAGCCGCTTCGTCATTCGCTGTGTCATTGCCAGGATTGCCGGCGCCATGCGGGCGCGCCGCTGGTCGCCTGGGCGATCTTCAGGCGCGATGCCGTGCGCGTCACGAAGGGGGAGCCGAAGCTCTATCAATCCTCGAAACACGGACGCCGGCTCTTCTGCCCGGATTGCGGCGCCGGCATTTTTTACACGAACGACGAGATAATGCCGGGCTTTATAGATGTTCAGAGCGCGACGCTCGATGACCCGGACGCCTTGGCGCCCCAGGCGCAGGTGCAGATCGCCGAACGCCTCAAATGGATGGAGCATGCCCACAAGCTTCCAGCCTTTTGCCGATTCCCGCCGGAGGCATGACCTGCCGCTCAGGCGTCTCTTCTCGGCTCGTCCGGAAGCGGCGTGAATTCCTCATCATCTCCTGCAGGAAGTTTCATGCGGCCCTGCCGCCAGTCTTCCTTGGCCTGTTCGAGGCGATCGCGTGAAGACGAAACGAAGTTCCAGTAGAGAAAGCGTTCGCCGACAGGCTCGCCGCCGAGCGCCATCACGCATGCCGGCGCTTGCGCGCACACTTCGACATCGTGATGCGGCGCCAACACGGCCATTTGTCCGGCCATAAGCCTAACGCCGTCGATCTGAACCTCGCCTGCGGCAACATAAAGCGCACGCTCGCGATGCGCGGATCCGAGCGTTCGGCGCGCGCCAGCGACCATCTCCCAGTGCATATAGAAGAGAGGTGAAAGCGTCCTCACTCTAGCGCGCAGCCCCTCGGCCTCGCCGGCGATCAGCCGTCCGAAGACGCCATGCTCCCGCCATTCCGGGAGGTCCTCGCCCTCGTGATGATCAAATGTCGGATCAGTCTCCTCAAGCTCAGCAGGAAGCGCGACCCAGGCCTGGATGCCGTGCATATCGGCGCCGTGGGCGCGCGCATGTTCGAAACGCTCACTGTGCGTCACGCCCCTGCCCGCCACCATCCAGTTGACTTCGCCTGGACGAATCTCCTGCTTGACGCCAAGGCTGTCGCGATGGGTCATGGCGCCGTCGAAAAGATAGGTGACCGTCGCGAGCCCAATATGCGGATGCGGACGCACGTCCAGCGTGCCGGGTATGCCGGCGGCGAGGCGCACCGGTCCCATCTGATCGAAAAAGATAAAGGGGCCGACCATCCGGCGTTTCGCAAAGGGGAGCACGCGACCGACCTCAAAGCCGCCGCCAAGATCGCGCCGCCGCCTGTCGATAATGAGCTCGATCGCCGGCATGCTCTCCTCCCGCATTGCGGGGCGGACGCCGCTGCGTCCGCCCTCACGTTTATACCGCAACTCCGCCGAAGCGGCCGCTATTGAAGTCATCGATCGCCTTGCGGATCTCCGCTTCGCTGTTCATCACGAACGGGTCGTGACCAGCCACGGGCTCGTCAAGGGGCTCGCCGGTCAGAACGAGGAAATGCGCATCGGACTCCGCCCTCACAAGCGCTCCGGTCCCGCTGCGCCCGAAGCGGACGACTTCAGCCTCTCCAGCCGGTTCGCCATTGACCAGGACGCGGCCGCCGAGCACCGCAACCATAGAGGTGTGCCCTTCCGGCAGATCGAGGCGCAGCTCGGCGGCGCGATCGAGGCGCGCATCCCAGAGATTGACCGATGTGAAGGTCCGGGCAGGCCCCTTCGTCCCCCGGAACTCGCCCGCGATCACCCGCACCCTCCAGCCGTCGGTCTGGACGACAGGAATTTCGGCGTTCGCGATCGGCTGATAGCCAGGACTCGTCATCTTGTTCGCGGCCGGCAGGTTTACCCACAGCTGCGCCAGCCGAAACGGTCCGCCGCTTTTCGTGAAGCCTTTCGAGTGAAACTCTTCATGGATGATTCCGCCGCCGGCTGTCATCCATTGGACGTCGCCGGCGCCGATCGTCCCGCCGCCTCCTGCCGAGTCCCGGTGGGAGACCTCGCCGTCATAGACGATGGTCACGGTCTCGAAGCCGCGATGCGGGTGCTGGCCGACGCCGCGCGGCGTCATGGACGGAGAAAAGACATGCGGCCCCGCATAATCAAACAGGAGGAATGGACTGATCTCCGCAGCTTTATTCTGGTATGAGAAGAGCGTCCGCACGGGGAAACCGTCCCCGACCCAGTGACCGCTATGCGCCGTCATGATTTCCGCGATTTTTTTCATCATTGCAGCATCCCGCCTTTCAAATGCGATGCGCCGCGCCTGTGGCGCTGGCCGCTTTCCAGGACTAGATCGAGAGTAAGAGGCGCCGCTGCAAGTACGGTCCCTGAGGATACTGGCGATGACCGCACGAAATGAAAAGCCTGGCTGTCCCGCCGAGTTGACGCTTGATCTCCTCGCCGGCCGCTGGAAGCCGATGATCGTCTTCTGGCTGCTCAAGGGCGAGCGTCGCTTTAACGAACTGCAGCGCAGCCTTGGGCCCATCACGCATCGAACACTCTCAAGACAGCTCAAGGAACTGGAGGAGGATGGCCTTGTCCTGCGTCGCGACCATGGCGAGATCCCGCCGCGGGTCGATTACCGACTTACCGCGCTCGGCAAGTCGCTGGAGCCGGTTCTCGCCGCCATGGCCGACTGGGCTGAGGCCCATCCTCGCGTCCGGCGAAAACGCTGAGGCGCGACCCTGGGCGATGCTGCGGGAATCGACCGCGAGTCGATGCGTCGCCGAGCCGCGGTCCTGGATTTGAAGGCGTGGACAGGGGTCAAGTCCGCGTCTATAAGCCCGCTCCTGCGAAGGCCCAGGTAGCTCAGTTGGTAGAGCAGCGGATTGAAAATCCGCGTGTCGCTGGTTCAATTCCGGCCCTGGGCACCACCCCACTTTTCCACAGTCCACGGATTTCCACAGAACTCGAAAAAGCCAAATCGGATCAATTGGCTGTCGTCCACAGGCGGTTGTGGAGCTCTCCGACGGCATTCGGCCGTCAACGATCTTTCTTGGTAGATGTTCCGCCCCGTCATCGCGCACTTTCTCAAACAGGAATGGACCGTGATGGCGATTTTCTGATTGTCGTGATTGGAGTTTTCGGCAGCCTCCAAGTTGAGGCCTCT
>CAYTVQ010000046.1:0-13391 GCA_964441615.1 uncultured Caulobacterales bacterium
CATTCGCCGATTATCTCGGCGTCGAGAAGACCGGTCGGGCCGGGGCCCAGCATGAGATGAACGACGCCTATTTCAGGCGCATCGAAGCGGTCGACTACACGCTCGCACATGACGACGGTCAGATGACCTGGGACCTTGAGGCCGCCGATGTCGTTCTCGTCGGCGTCAGCCGCACATCGAAGACCCCGACCTGCATGTATCTCGCCAATCGGGGCGTGAAATGCGCGAATGTTCCCCTGATCCCCGGGGCCGAGGCGCCGGCGGTTTTGTCGACGCTGAAGAAGCCGCTGGTGGTCGGACTCTACGGGGCGCCCGAGCGGCTCGCGCAGATCAGAACGAGCCGGCTCGGGACCATGAACGCCGAGGGCAAGGCGGCGGACTACTCCGACCTCGAGACAATCCGCCAGGAAGTGCTGCGGTCGAAGCGCTATTTCGCGAAGCATCAATGGCCGACCATCGACGTGACGCGACGATCGGTCGAGGAAACGGCTGCGGCGATCCTCACCAAGCTTTCGGCGAAGAGGAACCAGCCGTGAGCGGCCGCCGCCTCATCCTCGCCTCGGGAAGCGCAATCAGAGCGAAGATCCTCAAAGATGCGGGCGTTTCTTTCTCCGTGCGCAGGCCGGGCGTCGATGAGGGCGCGCTGAAGAGGCGGCTTGAAGGGCGCCCGCCCGCCGCGATCGCGCAGGCGCTCGCCGACGCCAAGGCGCTCGCCGTCTCTGATCCCGGGACCTTCATTCTTGGTTCCGATCAGGTCCTCGAATTCAGGGGCCGTATCCATGACAAGCCTGCGTCGCGCGAGGAGGCCCTCGAGCGGCTTGCGCTCCTTCAGGGCGCATCGCACAGCCTCATCAATGCCGTGGCCATCGTACGGGACGGAGACGTCGTTTTCCGCCATGTGGAGCAGCCGAGGCTTCACATGAGGCCGATGAGCCGCGGCGAGATCGACCGCTATCTCGCCCGCGCCGGTCCGGAGGTTCTGTCCAGCGTCGGCGCCTATCAGGTCGAGGGGCTCGGCGCGCATCTCTTCGAGCGCATAGAGGGCGACTATTTTTCAGTGCTCGGACTTTCTCTCTTTCCAGTCCTTGCGTTCCTGCGCGCGCAGGGGTTCGAGTTCTTTCCATGACGGCGAGGCCGAGAACGGCGGGGGTCATCGGCTGGCCGATCAGCCATTCGCTCTCGCCGCTCATCCATCGCTGCTGGGCCGACCGCGAAGGCGCAGACGTCGTCTATCTGCCGCTCCTCGTCGAGCCGGGGGCGCAAGCGCTTTCGCGCGCGCTGTCCGGGCTTGCCGCCGCCGGGTTTGCGGGCGTCAACGTCACGCTGCCGCACAAGGAAGATGCGCTAAGACTTGCGGATGCGGCGAGCGAAAGCGCGAGAAGCGTCGGCGCCGCCAACATGCTGACCTTCGAGCGCGCGCGGATATTTGCGGACAATTCCGACGCCGAGGGCTTCGCGACGGCGATCCGTCCGCTGCTGGCGAATCTAAAGGAGGCGCGCGCGCTCGTCCTCGGCGGCGGCGGGGCGGCGCGCGCCGTCGCCTTCGCCCTGCGCGGACTATCGGGGCAAGGCGTGAGCAAGGTGAGTTTTGCTGTCGCCAATCGCACCGGGGCGAAAGCGGCGTCGATAGCGCGCGACTTTGGCGGCGAGACGCTCGCCTGGGAATTGCGGTCCGACGCGCTCGGCGGGTTTGACATCCTCATCAATGCGACCAGCCTCGGCATGAAGGGGATGCCGCCTCTTGAAATCGACCTGCGGCGACTTCCGGCGAACGCCATCGTCGCGGACATCGTCTACTCGCCGCTGGAGACGGCGCTCCTTAAGGCCGCCCGCGCGCGCTCTCTCGCGACGCTGGACGGCCTTGGCATGCTCATGCATCAGGCGGCGCGGGCCTATGTAGCCTGGCTTGGCCGCTCCGCGCCGGTCGATGCGGCGCTGCGGGCGGCCCTGGAAAAGGCGCTGGCGGAGCGGGGCGCATGATCATCGTCGGTCTCACCGGCTCGATCGGCATGGGCAAATCGACCGTGCTCGGCATGTTTCGCGAGCTTGGCGCGCGGGTCTGGAACGCCGACGACGCCGTGCACCGCCTTTACGCCAAGGGCGGCGCCGCGGTCGGCCCGATCGGCGCAGCCTTTCCGGATTGCGTGATCCGGGGCGAGGTCGACCGGGCGAAGCTCTCGCAGCTCATGATCCGTGACCGGACGATGCTCTCCCGCATCGAGGCGATCGTCCATCCGCTGGTCGCCGAAGACCGGGCCGCCTTTATCGATCAGGCGCGGGAGAGCGGCGCCGACATCGCTGTCCTCGATATCCCGCTTCTCTATGAGAAGGGCTATCAGGGCGGCTTTGACGCGGTTGTCGTGGTCTCGGCGCCGCCCGCCGTTCAGCGCGCCCGCGTGCTGGCGCGTCCCGGCATGAGCGCCGAGAAGTTCGAGGCCATTCTCGCCAGGCAGACGCCGGACGCCGAGAAAAGGCGGCTTGCGGACTATGTCGTCGCGACCGACCGGCCGCTGGAGGCGACGCGCGAAGAGGTCCGGCGGATCGTGGCGGACCTGAAGCGGCGGGCGGCCAGGGCCTGACGCCGCCTGCGGATCAGGGGAGCTTCCCGGGATGTTCAGCGCCCATGCCCGGAAAGCCGATGGCGTAGCCGCCATCGACCTGCAGGATGACGCCTGCCCGCTCTGTTTCAGGGTCTCGGGACTTCCGGCGCATCGCCCTCCGCCCCGGACGCAACCTGCGGGAGGGATGCGTTCAGCGCCAGCATGCCGACGGTCAGGGACGCGATCGAGCCGGTGATGACGCCAAGGCGAACTGCGTTGATCTCGTCCGGCGTGGCGAAGGCGAGGGAGCCGATGAAAAGGCTCATGGTGAAGCCGACGCCCGACAGACAGGCGACGCCGAAAAGCTGCGCCCATGTCGCGCCTTCGGGACGCTGCGCGAGGCCGAGACGGACGGCGAGGAAACTCGCTCCGAAAACGCCGAGCTGCTTGCCGACGAAGAGCCCGAGCGCGATGCCGAGCGGCACGGGCGCGAGGAGATCGGACAGGGCGAGACCCTTGAAGGAGACGCCGGCATTGGCGAAGGCGAAAAGCGGCAGGACGCCATAGGCGACCCATGGATGAAGCCCGTGTTCAAGCTCGTGCAGGGGCGAGGACTCTCCCTCCTTCGCGGATCCGATCGGAATTGCGATTGCGGTCAGGACGCCCGCCAGCGTCGCGTGCACGCCGGACTTGAGCACGCACACCCACATGAAGAGGCCGGCCAGCGCATAGGGCGTGATGCGTTTGACGCCGCGGCGGTTGAGAACGATCAGCCCGGCCATTCCGAGGGCGGCGAGGAGAAGCGCGGGCAGCGAGAGATCGCCGGCGTAAAAGAGGGCGATGACCACGATCGCGCCGAGGTCGTCGATAATGGCGAGCGCCAGCAGAAAAATCTTCAGCGAGACGGGCGCGCGGGCGCCGAAAAGCGTGAGCGCGCCCAGCGCAAAGGCGATATCGGTCGCCGCCGGGATCGCCCAGCCGCGCATCGCCGCCGCATCGCCCCAGTTGATCGTCGCATAGACGAGGGCCGGCGCGGCCATGCCCCCGATCGCAGCGATCGCCGGCAGCGCCGCCTTGTCGAGGCTTGAGAGCTCGCCGGCGAGAATCTCGCGCTTGATCTCGAGGCCGACAAGGAAAAAGAAGATCGCCATCAGCCCGTCATTGATCCACAGGACGAGGGGCTTGGCGATTTCAAGCGCGCCGATGCGGATTGCGACCGGCGTGTCGAGAAAGGCGTCGTAGAGCGGACTGAGGATGCTGTTGTTGGCGATGAGCGCCAGCGCGGCGGCGGCGACCAGCAGATAGCCGCCGGCCGACTCAAGCTGCATGAATTCTTTGATGCGCGCCGCCAGCTTGGTCATCATCTGCTCCTTGGCCGGGGCGCACGGCGCGCCCGAGAGGACGAGCCGGCCAGATAACCGTTGCCCGCACGGATCGGAAGCCCCGTCCAGGTTGAGTTGCTGATCGTATTTGGCTATCGTTGGGGCATGTCTTCAAAGGTTACAACAACCGAACGGCGGACCTTCACGCTGCGCCAGCTGCGCTATCTCCTCGCTGTCGCCGAGCATCTGCATTTCCGCCGCGCCGCCGAGAGCTGCGGCGTCAGCCAGCCTTCCCTGAGCGCGCAGATCCAGGAGCTTGAAGACGCGCTCGAACTGCGTCTCTTCGACCGCGGCCGTTCGGGCGTCGCACTCACCCCTGCGGGGCGCGAAATCGCGACGCGCGCCCGGCGCATTCTCGACGAGTCGCAGGCGCTCTCGGACTTTGCGGCGGGCGCGCAAGGCGGCCTTGTCGGCGTCATCCGGCTCGGCGCCTCCCCGACCCTTGGCCCCTATCTCCTGCCGCACATCGTGGCCCGGCTTCATCGTCAGCACAGGGATCTCAGCCTTTATGTGCGCGAAAGCGCGCCGCGCGATCTCGAATACGAGCTGACGGAAGGCGTCCATGACGTCATCCTCGCTCAGCTTCCCGTCATTGGCGCGGAGCTTCTCGCGGCGCGGCTCTTCCGCGAGCCCCTCTATCTCGCGCTCGCCGAAGACCATCCCCTCGCCAGGGAAGAGGCGGTGAGCCCGCAGGCGCTGGCCGGCATGACGATTCTTTCTCTCGGGCCGCGCTTTCAGCTGCATGAGCAGGTCGATGCGCTCTGCCGCGAGTTCAGGGCGCAGCTCTCGCGCGAATATGAGGGCACCAGCCTCGACGCCGTGCGTCAGATGGTCGGCATGGGCATGGGCGCGGCCTTCGTTCCGGCGCTTTACGCCCGCTCGGAAATCCGGCCGCGCAGCGAGGTGGTTGTGCGCCCCGTCCGCGGCAAGACCATCACGCGCTCGATCGGCTTTGTCTGGCGCAAGAGCGCCGGCGCGGCGCTCGCCTACCGCAAAATGGCGGATGTCACGCGCGACGTCTGCGCACGGAAGTTCCCTGAGCTGACGATCGAGTCGGGGAGCTGATCGCGCCTGCAAGCTTTTTCGGGGCGACGGCGCCATAGCTTTGGTCGATCCAGCTTATGAGCGTGGCCGCGTCGCACTTGTCCTTCGGACCGAGCCGCACCGTGACCCAGCCGGATTTTCCAAGGCCGTAGCCGGCGGCGGTCACGAAGGGGAGGGTCTTGGCCATTTCCGCCGAGACGGGAAGCTTGACCGTCATCGAGAAGACGCCCGGCTCCGATTTCTCGCCGCCAAGGAAGACGAACGTCTTGCCGCGCACCTTGACGGCGATATGGCCCCACGGATTTTCCGCGGCGGCCTCGGGAAGAGAGAGCGCGTGGGCGCGAAGTCTTTCCTCGAGCGCAGTCAGTCTTTTCGACATCCGGCCGGTCCTTGCCGTGCGACGGGAAGAGAGCATAGCATGGTCGCGAGCAAGAGGGGATTGCGCCATGCCGCCGGTCAGCGACGACATCATCCGCCTCTATGACAGCTTCACCCATGGCGATCTCGACCGACGCGCTTTTCTCGACAGGCTGGCGCGCCTTGCGGGCGGGACGGCGGCGGCGACGGCGCTCCTCCCCCTTCTCGCCAATGACTACGCGAGGGCCGCCATCGTCGCGGAGGATGATCCGCGCCTCGAGACGTTCACAACCGAATTTGATACGGGCGACATTGTCGATGAGATCGCCGACGAGGCGCCAGGGGGCGGCGCCGCCGCGCCGCTTGCGCATGCGCCTTTCGTCACGGCCTATGGCGTAAGACCGAAACGGGAATCGATCTTGCCGGCGGTGGTCGTCATCCATGAAAACCGCGGGCTCAACCCGCACCTCAAGGATGTGGCGCGCCGCATCGCGCTCGAGGGCTTCCAGGCCTTCGCCGTCGATATGCTCTCGCCTTATGGCGGCACGCCAACGGACGAGGACCGCGCGCGGGCGATGATCGGGAAGCTTAACCGCGAAAAGACCGCAGCCAAGCTCGCCAAGGTCGTCGAGAAGCTGGCGCTGGTGAAAACGCATCAGCGCATGGTCGGCGCCGTCGGCTTCTGCTGGGGCGGCGGCATGGTCAATGCGCTCGCCGCGGCGCAGCCCATGCTGAAAGCCGGCGTCGTCTATTACGGCCGGCAGGCGAGCGCCGAGGAAGCGGCGAGAATCAAGGCCGCGCTCCTTATTCATTATGCGGAGAAAGACGAGCGCATCAACGCCGGCGCCGCCGCCTATGAGGCGGCGCTGAAAGCGGCGGGCGTCAGATACAAATCCTATGTCTATCCGGGCGTCGAACACGCCTTCAACAACGACACGAATGCAGCGCGCTACAACAAGCCGGCGGCCGACCTCGCCTGGAAGCGCACGGTCAAATTCTTCAGGAAAAAGCTGGCCTTCTGAAGCGGGCGGGGCCTGCGCGGGCCCCGACGCCCGGCGCCGCCATAAGCGGGCCGCATCGAAGGCATGAGGCAATAGGAATTCAGAAGGGGCGATCCGAAGCGTAATTGAGGGACACCGAATGCGGTCCGACCGCAGATCAACAGGAGAGTCCCCAATGCATGCCTACCGCAAGGCCGCCCTCGGCGCCCTCGCCGCCGCCTTTGTCGCCGGACCCGCCTTCGCCGGCGAATGTCCGGCCGGCCAGTCCGGCGTCGATGTCCGCAAGAGCGGCGAGACGAAGCCGCTCAACGTCACCGACACCGAACTCAGCGGCATTGATCTTGGCAAGGAGCTTCAGGGCTTCGACAACCGGCGGCTGCGCTTCCGCAAGCTCGTCGTCCAGCCGGGGGGGATCGTGCCCTGGCACGATCACACGGGCCGGCCGGCGCTGATCTACACCGCTGAAGGCGAGATCACCGAGTTCCGCAGCGACTGCAAGGTCGGCGTCGTGCACAAGGCCGGCGACATCGCGACTGAAACGGCGGGGTTGAAACACTGGTGGAAGAACGAGGGCGCCGCCCCCGCCATACTCTTCGCCGCCGACGTGAAGCTCGAGGAATAGATCGCCCGAAGCGGCCTCGTCGCCCCCCAACCTGGCCGCCCCTGGCGGACGGTCGGCTTTCCCGCCGCCGTCCGCCAGCTTTTTCGTGGAGAAGAGAATGACCGCCATCGATGTCCCCGTCGCGCAGCGACAGCCCCGCTTCCTGGCGACGCCGGTTCTCATCGGCCTCGTCGGATTTCTGACGCTCGTCGATCTCTTCGCGGCGCAGGCGATTCTTCCGACGCTGGCGGCGCGCTTTCACGCCAGTCCGGCGGCGATCGGTCTTGCGGCGAATGCGGGCACGCTCGGCATGGCGGTCTCGGGCCTCGCCCTCGCTTTCGTCGGCGCAGGGATAAATCGCCGCGCAGGCATCTGGATCAGCCTTGCGCTTCTCGCCGCACCCACCGGGCTGCTCGCGCTCGCTGGCGATCTTGCGACCTTCGCTGCGCTGCGCATTGCGCAGGGCGTCTTCATGGCCGCAGCCTTTTCGCTCACCATGGCCTATCTCGCCGAACGCTGCACCGCCGCGCAGTCGGCGACGGCGCTCGCCGCTTATGTCAGCGGCGCAGTCGCGAGCAATCTCGTCGGGCGCCTCGTCGCCGGAACGCTCGCCGAGACGGTCGGCGTCAGCAACAGCTTCCTCTTTTTCGCCGCGCTCAATCTCGCCGGCGCCGCGCTGGTGCGCGTCGCGTTTTCAAAGACGACGCCGGGCGAGGCGGCGGTCGGCGGCCGCGCGCCGCTCCAGGTCATGGCGGCGCACCTCAGAAATGGCTGCCTGCGGACGAGTTTTGCGATCGGCTTCCTCATCCTCTTCGCCTTCATCGGCGTCTTCACCTATGTGAATTTCGTGCTCGCCGCGGCCCCGATCGCGTTGTCGCCGATGTCCCTCGGCCTCGTCTATTTCGTCTTCCTGCCGGCCATGATCACGACGCCGCTCGCGGGGCGGATTGCGACCCGTTACGGCGCCAGGGCGAGCTTTGTCGCCTCGCTCGGCCTGGCGCTGCTCGGGCTGCCGCTCCTGCTCTCGCCTGCTTTGCCGATCGTGCTCTCGGGCCTCGTCATCGTGGGGATCGGCACATTCTTCGCGCAGGCGACGGCCACGGGCTTTGTCGGGCGCGCCGCCCGCTATGACCGCGCGGCTGCGAGCGGCATGTATCTCGCATCCTATTATCTCGGCGGTCTCGCCGGCGCGGCTGTCCTTGGGCCGGTCTTCGACGGCGCCGGCTGGCCAGCGACGGTCGGGACGATTGCGATTGCGCTGGTCCTCGCCGGCATTCTCGCCGCAACTCTCAAACGGACGACGGCCGAGCCCGACTCCCGGATCATGCCGCGCTGAAAAAGCGGCGAAGGCGCGCGGCGAGATCTCTTCGCTCCGAACCGCGCGTCAGGAGCAGCGCGAGCGCGCACAGCCAGGTCGCGCATGCCGTGTAGAAGAGCGCGCCGCCATCGCCGTCGACATTGACGCCGAGCGGCGTGAAGAGGTGGAATCCGACGGCGCCGCTCATGACGGCGAGCGCCAGCAGCGCCCCAAGCGGGCGCAGGAAGCGCAGGCGCGGCAGGAAGGTGGCGACGAGCAGAATCCCCGAAGCGACGAGCTCGGCGGCGCCGATCGCATACTGGCTGAAGAGGCCGGTCGGCGCGAAAAGGCCTTGGGCCCCGAAGGAGGCGGCCCAGGCGTCGAGATCCCCGAAGATCACCTGCGTCTTTGGCGCATTGGCGAATTTGAAGCGCAGGGAGTCGAGGAATACGCCGGATATGAAAACGCTCGCCCCATGGGCGGCAAACCGGCCTCGCGCCGCTGCGCCAGCCCGCCCGGAAGCTTGCTCAAGAGCGGTCATGGCGGTTCCTATTCTGCTGCGTTGAGGGTGAGAGAGGGCGAATCCGCCGCCGCGCGCGCAGCGCCCTGGTACGGCGCTTCATGGAGAATGACGCCGTCGAGCGGGTCGAACTCGCCGCGCCAGGGCGCGCGCTCGATCGCCTGCTGGGCCTCATGATAGCCGGCGCGCCAGCGGCGGCGGATGCCGTCGGCGCTGAAGTCGACATCCTTGTTCTGGTCCTCGTAATCGAGGCCCGGCGCGAGAAGGCGGACGACATGCATGCGCGTGCGGCATCCAAGCTCGGCCATTTGCCGGTAGGCGTCGCTGTCGCGTTTCTCCGGCGGCACGAGCGCGGCAAGCTCCGTGATGGCGTGGCGCAGCCTGTGGGCCTCGCGCTGGCGCGCGATGTGGGCGGCGACGCGGCTCGAATACTGGATGTCCTTGTGGCGGTGCATCACCTCAAAGATGGTTTCGGGCTCCGGGCCGGACGGATTCCACATGTGCACGGCGAAGATGACCGAGCTCCGCCGCGGATGGTCGTCAAAGACGATCTCCGTCGGCGTGTTGGAGAGGACGCCGCCGTCCCAGTAGAGCTCATCGTCGATGCGGATGGCCGGAAAGGCCGGCGGCAGCGCGCCCGAGGCCATGATGTGACGGATGTCGATCGTTTCGTCGCGGCTGTCGAAATAGCGCATCCTGCTGGTGCGCAGCTCGGCTGCGCCGACGGTCAGCCGCGGGGTCCTGGCGTTCAGACGCGAGAAATCGATGAGCTTGGCGAGCGTGCGCTCCAGAGGCGCCGTCGAATAGTAGCCGGCCTGGTCGGCCCCGAGCTTGACATGCGGACCCATGAAGGCGCGCGGATTTGGCTCGAAAAAGCCGGGAAGTCCGCCGCCGACGATCGACCAATAGGACATCGACTGCGCGAGCGCGGGGTGCGTCGGCCAGTAGTGCCAGGGCCGGTGATGCGTGATCCGGTTCCAGAACTCCTTCAGCGCCGCGATGCGATCGACGGGATCGTTGCCGGCGATGAGGCTCGCATTGATGGCCCCGATCGAGGTGCCGATGATCCAGTCTGGCTCGATCCCGGCCTCGTGCAGCGCCTGATAGACCCCGGCCTGATAGGCGCCGAGCGCGCCGCCGCCCTGAAAGACGAGCACGAACCGCCCCGCGCCGCCGATTTTTCCGTCAGCGGATGATTGCACGTTTTTGGTCATGGCTTTCTCCTGGTCATTGCGCGGTCCAGCCGCCGTCGACGGGCAATGCGGCGCCCGTGATCGAGGCGGCGTCGTCGCTGCAGAGGAACGCGACGAGCGCCGCGATCTCGCGGATTTCTGCGAACCGCTTGTTCGGCTGCGCTTTCAGGAGCACGTCCGAGATGACCTTCTCGCGCAGCAGGCCGTGAGCGGCCGCCTGTTCGCCGATCTGCTTTTCGACAAGCGGCGTCCACACATAGCCGGGGCAGATGGCGTTCGCCGTGACGCCGGACTGCGCGGTTTCGAGAGCGACCACCTTCGTCAGCCCGATGACGCCGTGCTTGGCCGCGACATAGGCGGATTTGAAGGGCGAGCCGACGAGGCCATGCGCAGACGCGATGTTGACGATGCGGCCATAGCCGCGCGCCTTCATTCCCGGCAGGGCGGCGCGCACGGCATGGAAAGCCGAGGAGAGATTGACGGCGAGAATTGCATCCCATTTCTCGGGCGGAAACTCCTCGACCGGCGCCACGTGCTGGATGCCGGCATTGTTGACGAGAATATCGACGCCGCCGAAAGCCTCCTGCGCCATCTCCATCATGCGCGCGACCGCGCCGGCCTTTGAGAGGTCGGCGTCTGAATGGATGGCGGCGACGCCATGCTCGGCGACGATGCGCGCGCGGGTCCTCTCGATCTCGCTCGGATCGCCAAAGCCGTTGAGAACGATTTGCGCGCCGTCGGCCGCGAGGCGCAGGGCGACGCCAAGACCGATGCCGCTGGTCGAACCCGTGACGAGGGCGGTTCTTCCGTCCAGCATGCGCCTGGCCCCGCGGGGCCCCTGCGCGCGGGGTTCCTCGATGGTCTTCATGACGGTCTCTCCCGGCGAAACCCCGCGTTTGGAGGTTCCGGTCAGGGAGAAGATCGGAAAAAACCGCCC
Organism: uncultured Caulobacterales bacterium; assembly: GCA_964441615.1. Taxonomy (GTDB): domain Bacteria; phylum Pseudomonadota; class Alphaproteobacteria; order Caulobacterales; family Parvularculaceae; genus Amphiplicatus. The sequence goes on from CAYTVQ010000046.1 coordinate 10,873, forward strand.
GCGGATGAAATGCGAAAACCGCATCGCCCCGATGCCGGCGCTGGAAACAAAAACGCCCCGACCGGAGGCCGGGGCGTTTCTTCGCGCAGAGCGCGCAGGGACTAGAAGTGGAAGTTCACGCCGAGGCGGACCGTGTTGAGGTCGAAGTCCTGGGTGATGATTTCGTTGTAGGGCGGCGCGACAAACGTGCTGCCCGGGCGGTAGGCGGTCGCATATTCGAAGTCCGAATAATCGCCGCGCAGATATTCGACGCGCACCGACCAGTCCGAGCCGATCTTGGTCTCGATGCCGGCGCCGTAGACGAGGCCGGAGAGCCATTCGGTGTCAGCGCCGAACTTGCTGTAGCCGCCGCTGCTCGTCACTTCGGCCGTGCCCTCGACCCGCGCCATCGACCAGCCGCCCGTCGCGTAGAAGAGCCAGCTTCCCGAGGCGAAGCCGAGCTTGGCTTTGGCCGCAAGCATGTGCTTGCCGTCGACGGAATTTCCCGGCCCATAGGTCGGGGCCGGGCCGAAGGTCGTCGCCGTCAGCGGCAGGAGACGGCCATCGTCGGCGTTGAGAGCCGCGTAATCGGCTTCGAGGCCGAGAACGAAGCCGCCGGAAAACTCGTGATTGTAGCCGAGCTGGGCGCCGAAATTCACGCCGTCCGGGCTGAGGCTCGTCGACCACAGATTGGTGACGCCCGTCCGGAGCGCGGCCGGCTCGCCTGCCCAGGCGCCGCTGAGGGCGACGTCGGCGTCCGAGTCGCCCCAGCCGTAGCCGACATTGCCGCCGAAATAGAAGCCGGTCCACTGGGCCGAAGCGGCGGTGGACAGCATGGTCGCCGCGACAAGGGCGGCTGCGAAGGTCTTCATGGAGGAGCTCCCCGGTAAGATGAACTGAAGTTCTTTGTTAAGCGCGGGACCGGTTAACGACAAGTAAATTAACCTTTGCCGCGCTTGAGGACCGGGGTGGGCGTTGCCGGCGGGCGACAATCGTGATTTACGCCCGAGCATGACTGCGATCGTCATCGCCGGCTGCGCCGGCCGCATGGGACGAGCCTTGATCCGCGAGGCGGCGGCCTGCCCAACGCTTCGCATTGCCGGCGGTTTTGAAATCGAGGGGCACCCCGCCATCGGCGCCGATCTGGGCGCGCTCGCCGGCATCGATCACATCGGCGTGAATGTCGAGAGCAGCGCCGATCGCGCGCTCGCGGGCGGCGGCGTCCTCATCGATTTCACCTCCGCAGCCGCGGCGCTCGCCAACGCCCGCACTGCGGCGGCTGCAAGCGCAGCGCTCGTCCTCGGCGCGACCGGCCTCTCCGGCGCCGACCTTGCCGCCATCGACGCGCTGGCGAAGAAGATCGCGATCATCCGTTCAGGGAATTTTTCGCTCGGCGTCAATCTGCTGGCCGCCCTGGTCGAAGAGGCGGCGCGGCGCCTGCCCGACGACTTCGACGTCGAGATTTTCGAGGCGCATCACCGCGACAAGATCGACGCGCCCTCGGGGACGGCGCTGATGCTCGGCGAGGCGGCGGCGGCGGGCAGGGGCGTCGAGCTCGGCCCCCGAATGGTGACGGCGCGCACGGGCAAGACCCAGCGCCGCCAGGCGGGCGAGATCGGCTTTTCGTCGCTGCGCGGCGGCGGCATCGTCGGGGAGCATGAGGTCATTTTCGCCGGAACCCAGGAGACCGTGACGCTCTCGCACAGCGCCATCGACCGGGCGCTTTTCGCCAGGGGCGCCATCGCCGCCGCCCGTTTCGTCGCCGGCAAGCCGCCGGGGCTCTATTCCATGCGCGACGTCCTCGGATTGTCCGGACGCTGAGCGCCGGCGGCCCGCCGCCTCAGGGTAAACGCGCATTCACCCTGTTCGCGCGCGCTTCCTTAACCATCGCCGCGCCAAGCTTGCCTGCGTTGCGTTGGAGCTTCGGGAATGCGCGCTGAGTTTGCCATGGCCGGCCTTGTCGTCGCCGCGACGGTGCTTGGCGTCCGTTATTGGGAATCGAGGGCGCCGGCGCCGGCGGCCGAACCTGCAGCGGCGCTCGCGATCGAGCCCGCGCCCCGGCCCGCCGCCTCGCCCTACGCCGCCGGCTATGCGGAGGAAGTGCGGATCGCCGCGTCCGCCGATCACCAGTATTACGTGACCGCCGCGGTGAACGCGCATCCCGCCTCGTTTCTCGTCGATACGGGCGCGAGCTATGTCGCCCTTCGCGATACCGACGCCCGCCGGGCCGGGATTTACATGACCTATTCGGACTTCCGCCATCCCGTGCGCACGGCCAATGGCGAGACCAAGGCCGCCATGATCGACATCCGCCAGATCGAGATCGACGGCATCCGCGTCGAGAATGTGAAGGCTTTCGTGCTCGCCGACGACCAGCTCTCGGTCAATCTCCTCGGCATGACGTTCCTTTCAAGGCTCGAGAGCGTCGAGGCGCGCGGCGGCCAGCTCGTGCTGCGCGGCTAGCGGCCTCAGGCCCAGATTTCCATCCGGAGGCCTTTCGCATCGACCGCCGGCGCGTCCGGAAAGCGGCGCGCGCGTCC
>CAYTVQ010000047.1:0-4544 GCA_964441615.1 uncultured Caulobacterales bacterium
GGTCTTCCTCGCGGAGCGTCGTCGGCGGCGGAAAGATTACTGAACTCGGCGTCGCAGCGCTCACGCCATCGAGCGCGCGATCGAGCATATCGAACCAGCGTCGCGCCGCCGGCATGTGGATGCAGAGATCGGCGAGCATGTCGTGATGCTGGCCGCCCTCGCCGGGGAACAGGAACGCGATCTTTCCACGATCGGCCGATCCTTTCTCGCCGTAATAGAGCCCGGCGCGCGACGAGACGCGAACCGGTCCCGCCGCAGTCAGCGCCTTCGTCGCCGCAGCGAGCTGTTTTTCCAGTTGTGCGAGGTCTTTCGCGACCATGGCGAGGCGGACCGCTCCGGATGACATTCCCGCAAGCGTGCTGCTCAAATCGGCCAACGCAACATCCGGACGGGCGGCCACGAACGCAGAAAGCCGCCCGACGGCCGCTGCAAGCTCGTCGCGGCCAGGCGCCGACAGGACGAGGAGTTCCGCCGGCCATTCCGAATGCAGGGCAGGCGTAGCCTTCGCATGCTCTTCCAGAATGACATGCGCGTTGATCCCGCCGAATCCGAAAGAATTAACGGCGGCGCGCCGCAGGTGCCCGGCCCCATGGATCCAGGGGCGCAGCGTGTCGTTGACGTAGCAGGATGACTGCTCGATCCCAATTTCGCCATTTACTTCCGTGCAGACGGTCGGCGGCAGCACCTTGTGATGAAGCGCAAGCGCCATCTTGATAAGACTCGCTGCGCCGGCGGCCGGCAGGCAGTGTCCGATCATCGACTTGACTGAACCGATGGGATGAGTCGGGCCGTTGTCGTTCCGTGCCCCAAAAATCTCCTTGAGCGTTGCGATCTCGGTTGCGTCGCCCAGCGGCATGCCAGTGCCGTGCGCCTCGATGAGCGTCACGGTTGAGGGATCGACGCCAGAAGTTTCATAGGCGCGGCGAAGCGCGAGGCGCTGACCTTCCGGACGCGGCGCAAGCAGGCCGACGCCGCGGCCGTCGCTTGACGTGCCGACGCCTTTCAGCACCGCATAGATGCGGTCATCGTCGCGTTCGGCGTCGGCGAGGCGCTTGAGGACAAGAAGGCCGATGCCCTCGCCAAGGAGGGTGCCGTCAGCGTCGGCGCCGAACGGCTTGAGCTTCGAACGCGACAGGCCGCCAAGCTGGCTGAACAGCATGTAGTGCTGCGGCGAAACGATGAGGTGCATGCCGCCGGCGATCATCAGGTCGCAGGTTCCGGCGAGAAGCTCGCGCGCCGCCGCCTCGACGGCGAGCAGGGACGAGGCGCAGGCGGCGTCGATGAGATAATTTGGCCCCATCAGGTTGAGACGGTTGGCGATCCGCCCGCTGATCACATTGGGGACCATATTAGGCATCATTTCGGGGCCCAGCGGCGGCAGGCTCGCGATGAGGCCGGAGCGGATCTTGCTCAGCAACTCGTCGTCAAGGTCGGGATTGAGCTCCTTCAGCAGCGTCAGCACCTGATCGACCGTCTGTCCGTGCTGGATCAGCGTGCCATAGCCGCGATTGGGATAGGTCGCGCGTCCCAGCACGATGCCGGTGCGCTCGTGATTGACGTCCGGGGCGCCGTATCCGGCATCGACGAGCGCGTCTCTGGCAAGCTTCAGGCCGAGAAAATGATCGGGATCGGCTGAAGGAACGGTGTTCGGCATGATGCCGAACTCCGAGGGCGCGAAATAGGCCTCGCGATCAACGAACCCCCCCATCTTGGTGTAGATGCGGGAAACCTCGGTAGACTGTGGGTCATAATAGGCGTCGCCCCAGCCGTCGGGCGCCTCCGACAGGCAGTCCTTGCCTTCGAGGATGTTCCGCCAATAGGACCGCAGATCGGGGGAGCCCGCGAAGGTCGCGGACATGCCGACAATCGCGATGTCGATTGTCTTGCCGTGCGCCACGTTCAGCTCCTCAGCCGATTGAGCGCCTTGGAGCCGGTCACCTCGATGTTCTCGAGCAGCATGCGCAGCTTGCCGTCGCGATCGATAAACTGTGCGTCGAATCCGATCCTGGTTTCAGTCGCGCCGGGGCGAATCCGGCAGCGCAGCCGCATCGGCTCTTGCGGGATATCCCGATCGAAGCGGGTCATGGCGCCGAAGCTCGACGGCAGCGGCGTCGTGTCGTGCTGCACGCGCGACCAGACGAGCACCGTCTGGAGGGCCGCATCTACGAGGCCGGGATCAAAGAGCCAGTTGCTCGACTCCAGGGCCGCGCCATTGCCGTTCTTCTTGATCCATTGCGACGGTCTGCTTGGAACAACTTCCGCGTCGATGCCTTCCTCGCCAAGCCGGTCGATCGACCGGATCAGCTGGAAGCGGGGACCATGAAACAGGTACTGCCGATAGGCCTCGCTCGGGTCGATCGGCTTGCCCGTCGTCAGCGGCTGCAGCGAGGCGTCAACGGGGTCCGCCATGTGGGACACCAGCGTCATCGTGCACTTGTAATAGAGCAGGGGCGAGTCTGGCGCTCCGAGCGTCAGCGAGGCTTTCATTTCGCCCGCGTCGGCGTGGCTCGACGCCCGCGCGCGGAACGTCACCTTTTTGGGTTCCGACCCGTCAAGACGCAGCCCCTTGAGCACGCGCAGATTCGAGATCTGGGCGACATGCCAGTCCGGCCAGGCTTCTTGCGCGATCTGGGCCATCCATTCGGCGGCCGCAGCGGCGGGCAGGACGGGCACGCCGTCGAGGCGGTGATCGTCCATATACTGATGGTGTTCGAGATCGAGCGTGTGCTCGAAGCTCATATAGCCGTCGGCCGTCTCGCCGCGGTCCGCCTGAATGAGGAGCGGCCTCTTCGCGCCGTTGATTCCGGCGGGCTGGGGCGCGCGCTTGTGCGGAGGAGGCGCAGCAACGGAGTAGCGCTCCATCTCACGCTCCCAGGGGCCGACGCCGGCGACGAGTTCGACATCGTCCAGCCGGCCATGATTCATCTCGCTGATGAACCATTTGCAGCCGTCAGCTGGCTCTATTGCGACGAGGCCGCGCTTTTCGAACTGCTTCTTGATCTCTTCACTCGCCATGCCGGCCGCATTCCACGGGCCCCAGTTGACGCTGGCGATGCGCACATGGGGCCACAGGCGGCGCAGCGACCAGGCGAGGCGGTTCAGCGTCTCATTGGCGGCGGCGTAGTCGCCCTGGCCGCGATTGCCGTAACGGCCTGCGACGGAGGTGAAGAAGGACAGAAATTTCAGCGATTCCGGTCTCAGCTTCCGGGCCAACACGAAAGCGCCGGCGCATTTCGTGTCGTAAACGCGGTCGAACGAGTCCGCCGTCTTGTCGGTGAGGAGCCGATCCTCGATGACGCCGGCGCCGTGGATGACCGCGTCAATGCGGCCATGCTCGAGATAGAGATCGTCGATGAGGCGGCCAAAGGCGTTCTCATCGCGAACATCGAGGGCCCGGTATTCGGCGTTGACGCCTGCTGCGGCGAGCCTGCCCAGCGTCTCGCGGACTTCGCGCTCGGCGAAAATCCGGCGCAGCTCGCCCTCGATCGCAGTTGGCGCGACCTTCAATCCCTCGGCCTTCGCCCTCGCCACGAGCGCCGAGCGGAGCGCCCCGGCGTCGCGAAGATGCGCGGTTTCATGGGGTTCTGCGGCGGGAAGCTGCGTTCTGCCAGCAAGGATGACGCGCGATCCGGGGGTTGCCGCCGCCTCGGCGATCTTCGCCGTGATGCCGCGCGCGCCGCCGGTGATCAGCATGACCCAGTCGGCGCCGACTGTGAGGCCAGCGTGGCCGGCGTCGATGGGCGCCCGTTCGGTGCGGAACGCAAAACGTGCCTTTGCGCTGGCGTAGCCGACCTCGAGATCGGCGCTGTCCCGCTGCAATTCGTCGATCACCGCCTGGGCGATCTCCCCGGCGGTCATGGCAGGGGCGAAATCAAGGGCGCGCGCGGAGAGTCCCTTCCATTCGGCGCTTGCCGTCTTGACGAGGCCAACGGCGCCCGCAGCGATTGGCGGGGAGGCGAGGGGTTCCGCCGAGCGGCCAAAGGCGCCGTCGAGACGGCTCGCTGAGATCAGATAGGCCGGCCCGCGAACGAGTGCGCGGATCATGTTCTCGCCGAAAGCGGTGAGCAACGCCGCGAAGGCCTTAACATCAGTTTCCGCCGCAGCGCGCCAATCTGTGGCGGTCGGCCGCGCAGCCAGCGGCCCCAGGTGGAGAACTCCGCTCAAGGCTCGGCCGCTTTCCCTCTGCTGCGCGATCCAGTTTGAGAGCTTGCTCCGGTCAGCAAGGAGCGGGCGGTCGATGACGTCGGCCGAGGCGCCCATTGACCGCAGTCTTTGCGCGACAGCCGCGGCGACGCCTTCGCCGTCATCTGTGATGAGGAAATGTCCGGCAAGCGGGCGGGCGCCGGCGCTGATCGGCGCTGCGACGGCCGTCATGCGGAAGCGCGGAAGATCCCCGCGCGACGGCGCTGGTGCGGCGGATAACTGTTCAACAGGCGCGGCGGCGGGCGGCGGCGGCGCTGCCGCGCCGGGCGCACTCAGATTTTCAATAAGTCCGTTGAGCGTCTTGACGCGCGTGAGCGTCTCCATGCGGGACTTGAGCTGCG
>CAYTVQ010000047.1:4644-13388 GCA_964441615.1 uncultured Caulobacterales bacterium
GATAGCCCGTGCGCTCGCTCACCTGATCGAGCAGGAGCGCGGCCAGCGCGGCGCGATCGAGGCCGGCGCCATTGACTGCGCCATTGGCTGCGCTGGGCGCGACCGGGGCGGGCGATGCGGGCATGGCCGGGTGCGCATCGTGGAGATTGTCGAGGAGTCCGTTGAGCGTCTTGACGCGCGTGAGCGTCTCCATGCGGGACTTGAGCTGCGCGGTCATGGCGGCCGGGAGCCTGTCCTGCAGGGCGCCAAGGATCTCGACGCGCTTGATCGAGTCGATGCCGAGTTCGGCTTCGATATCCTGATCGAGCCCGAGCATCTCCACGGGATAGCCCGTGCGCTCGCTCACCTGATCGAGCAGGAGCGCGGCCAGCGCGGCGCGGTCGGGCCCAGCGGTCGCGGCAAGGGCGGCGGAGGCTGAAGCAGGATGCGCGCCATTCGGCCCCGTACGCGGCGCGGCGGGAGACGGGGTCATCTCCGCTGCGGCGGGCGCTGGTGCAACAGCCGCAGAAGCTGGCGTGAACGACTGCGCGACAGGGCGGATTTCCGCCGCTGGCCGATGTCCCGTCAGGAACGCCGTCATGATCTGTTCCTGAACGGAGATGAACTGGCGCATCGTGTCCTGATAGGCCATCACCACATCGAGCGCGGCGCGGTCCCTCGCCGGAGCGGGCGGGCGGACGGTGGACGCATGAATTGGCGCCGAGGGGGACGGCGTCCGGCTCTCGGGCCGGGGCGCGCCGATCGCGGCCTGCGCCAGGCCGTTCGGAGCGGAATTCCCCGCAGGCTGCGCATTCGCCGCCTGAGCCTTCGCCGTCAGCGTCGCGCGATCTTCGAGAGCCAGCATCGGCGTGCGGCCGGTCTTGCGCACGGTCTCCTTCTGCGGGCGGACGCAGCCGCCGCTAAGAAGCCAGGTCGTCGGCGTCAGCGGCTCGTCGAGACGCAGCGCGTTGAGGCGCGAAAGATTGAGTTCGTCGACGACACGTCCGGAGAAGAGATTGACGAGCTTCAACGGAGCCGCAGTCTTTGTCGCCAGCGTCCCGACCGTGCTCAGAACGCCGCGCAGTCCCCCGCCGTCGAATGATACGGCGAGATGCTCGCGGCCTTTCAGGATCGAGGAGACCAGGTTGGCGGAAATGGATTTCGGTCCGAGCTCAATAAAGATGCGCGCGCCGGCTGCGTGCATGGTCTCGATCCCGGCGACAAACTCGACGGCGCTCAGAACGTGGTCCTTGAGGTGGCGCTGCTTTTCTGTGCCCGCCTCCGGATAAGGTTTGGCCGTGGCGTTTGAGTAAACGGTCGCCGACCCTTTGCTGAACTGGGCGGCCTCGATGCCGCGGTCGAGCGCCGTCTTGGCCGACGCCATAAGCGGCGAATGGAAGGCGCCGGCGACGGACAACAGTCGCGCGTCAAGGCCCCTGGCGCGGGCCGCCGCTGCGAATGCCTCAACGGCGCTTGCGGGGCCGGAAACGACGGTCTGATCGGGCGCGTTGTGATTGGCGATGACGACCTCGCGGTGATCGGCGAGAGCCGCCTCGACCTCCTGGCGCGAAGCGAGGATGGCCGCCATCATGCCCTTGACGGGTCCATTGCATGCTTCCGCCATCGCCTGACCGCGCAAGCCCGAAAGCCGGAAGAAGTCGTCGCGCGAAATGACGCCGGCGGCGTGCAGCGCCGTGAACTCGCCATAGCTGTGGCCGGCCATCATGCTGGCCTCGAGCCCAAGCTGGCGTGCGAAGTCGAGGAAGCCCACGCTGACGGCGCCGATCGCGGGTTGCGCAACCCGCGTGTCGGTGAGCTCCTTTTTCTGCTTTTCGGTCTCTTCGGCGCTGAAGGCCGCAGGCGGATGAATATAGCGCGAAAGAAGTTTCGGCAGGCTCGGCTTCAAAGCGGCGTCGGCGGCCTCGATGGCTTCGCGCAGGGAGGCTATGTAGAGCGCCGCCTCGCGCGCCATGTCGGCATGCTGGGCGCCTTGCCCCGGGAACAGAAAAGCGACTTCGCCTGACAAAGGCGCTCCGAGCGAAAGGCTCACATGCGGCGGCAAGGTCTTGCGGGGCTCGCCGCGCAGGTCCTTCAGGAGGAGGGCGAGTTCGCCGGCGAGCGACCCAAGGTCACCCGCAGCGACGCTTGCGCCGAAAGGCTTGGGTCCTTGAGCGTCAGCCGCAAGGGCGAGGGAGTAGGCGAGATCGGCCAGGCGCATGCTGGCGCCGGCGGCGAGCGCCTCATGAACGCGGGCGATCTGGCGCTCGAGATCCGCCTTGTCGCCGCCGCGGAAAACGAAGACTTCGTGCGGCCAGTCCTCCGCGCCCGCCGGCCGCGCCTCGGCGCGGAACTCGCCTTGATACTCCTCGAGCACCGCGTGGAAGTTTGTGCCGCCGAAACCGAAGGCGCTGGACGCGCCGCGGCGCGGGTGATCGGGGTGCCGGTGCCAGGGACGCGGCTCCTTCAGGAGATAAACCGGGCTGTCTTCGGCGGCGATGGGCGCGATCGGCGCATCGACGCCGAAATGCGCCGGCAAGACCTTGTGATGCAGCGACAGCGCGACCTTGATGAGGCCGGCGATGCCGGCGGTGCCTTTGGTGTGGCCCAGAATCGTCTTCACCGAACCGACGGCGCAATTCTTCGCCGGCGTGCCGAATGATTTGAGTGAATCAACGATCGTCTCCGCTTCGGCGCGGTCGCCGACAGCGGTGCCGGTGCCATGCGCCTCGACGAGATCGATGGTGTCAGGCGTAAATCCTGCCTGGGCGTAGGCGCGCTTCAATGCGCGCTTCTGGCCGGCCGGAAGCGGCGCGGTCAGCCCGAGCGCCTTGCCATCGCTCGATCCTGCGACGGCCTTGATCACCGCATAGATGCGGTCGCCGTCGCGCTCGGCGTCGGCAAGTCGCTTCAATACGATCGCCGCGAGACCTTCGGAGATGACAATGCCGTCGCCCTTTGCATCAAATGTGCGCGGCTGGCCGGTCGGCGAGAGCGCCGAAGTCTTGGCGAAGCACATGTAGGAGAACGGGCTCTGCACCGTATCAATGCCGCCGGCGATGGCGAGATTGGAACGTCCGGATGCGAGTTCGTTGACGGCGATCATCACCGCAGCCAGCGATGACGCGCAGGCGGCGTCCACCGTGAAGTTGAGGCCGCCAAAGTCAAAGCGGTTCGCGACCCGTCCCGCCGCGACGTTCGGCAGGCAGCCGGCAAAGGATTCCTCTGTCCACTCGGGCAGCCGGTCGAGATCGGACTCGGATAGGCCCTCGACAATGCGCGGCATCTCGGCGCGAACACCGTACTGGAGGCCGATATCGCCAAGGCCGCCGCTCGACCCGAGTATGATCGACGTCTTCTCTTTGTCGTAACCGCCATCATCGTAGCCGGCGTCCTCGATAGCGCGGCGCACGACCTCTAGCGTCAGAAGCTGGAGCGGATCGATCGATTTCAACGAGTTCGGAGGAATGCCGTAGCGCGTCGGATCGAAGGGGATTTCCTCAAGGAAGCCGCCCCACTTCGAGTAGATTTTGTCTTTGGCCTTCCGGTCGGCGTCGAAGTAGAGCCGCCAGTCGAAACGCTCCTTCGGGATCTCTCCGATCGCATTGGTCTTGCCGAGAATGTTCCGCCAATAGGCCTGCGGCGTGGACGCTTTTGGCAGCAGGGTCCCGATGCCGACAATGGCGATATCAACGGGCGCAGGTCTGCCTTCTCCGGATCGCACTTCGACGCGCGTTTCCGCCAGTAACCGTGTCGCTCCCTCTGATACATCCGTATGGAGATCAATTACCGAAACAACTTCGTCGCGCAGGCTTGCCGCCTGCCCGATCATGTACATGCCTTCCCGCACCTGCGTCGCAGGATCGATGTCAATGATGGCGTCGCCTTTGCGGTCCTTGCCCTTCGAGGCGATACGCAGGCGCCCCAGATTGAGGTCTTCAAGCCGGTCGCGGATCTCGTCGCCCGAAGCGCCGCTTTTCAGGAGATCGCGGCGCACCTTGTAGAATTCATGCGCAAAAGGCGTGATTGCGCAGCGTGTCGCGTGTCCCGGGCCGGATTCCAGCGAAATCGTGCGCTCGCAGGCGAGCGCTTGCTGCTGAAACTCCGGCACGATCGCGCCAGTTTCGACGATCTCGCGCGTGACGAGATAGGCGCTTCCCATCAGGACGCCGACGCGGATGCCGCGTTCGACGAGCGGCGCCGCAAGAACGGCGACCATGGCGGCGGACACAGCGTCGCAAATGCCGCCGGCGAAAAGCACATGAAACTCATGCGCCTTGTTCGCAGGAACCTTTTCGAGAAGCGCATGGATCTGGGTTTCCCAGAGGACGAAACTCGTCAGCGGCCCGATGTGGCCGCCGCATTCGCGCCCCTCGAACACGAAGCGTCGCCCGCCCTGTTCTATGAACATGCGCAGGAGTTCAGGGCTCGGCACATGGATATAGGTGGCGATGCCTTCCTGCTCGAAGGCAGCGGCCTGGTCGGGGCGGCCGCCGGCGATGAGCGCCACTGGCGGCTTGAATTTCAGCACGGCCTCGATCTGCTTGTCGCGCAGCTCCTTCGGTATGAAGCCGAGGAGACCGACGCCCCAGGGGCGCGATCCGCACAGCATCCTCGTTTCTTCGAGCAGCTTCGCCGACTGTTCGCCGGACATCAGGGCCAGCGCCAGGAAGGGAAGCCCGCCGGCCGCGCTCACGGCGTCTGCGAATTTCGCCGAGTCCGACACGCGCGTCATCGGCCCCTGAAAGATAGGAAACCGCAGGCCATGGGCCTTTGCGAGCAGGGAACCCTCCGCGAGCGGGCGCTCGGCGTTCGCGATTGCGTGACTCTTTGGCCCCTGGTCCAGGATCGCGCGGATGAGCCGGCCCGTGGTCTTGTATTCGTCTCTGAAATGGGATGCGAGTTCGAGCCCCTGACCAACGGGCCAGGCGTGCGTTTCGGGCGGACCCCATCCGATCAGGGCTTCTGCCTGCTGGCGCCATTTTTCGGCCGTCCACTCGTCAGCTTCGGCGCGCTCGCTTAACGCGAGGAGCTGCGATGCAGCAGCAAAGCCGGGCCGCGAAATGACACGGACCGTCGCGCCGAGCCGCTCGCCGATCGGACGCGCGGATTGACCGTTGCAGGCGCCGAGGCGCCGGCGGATCTCCCGCGGCAGGCCGCTTTCGGGCATCAGATGGAGCTGGTCGTCGAGGATCACCCCCGCGGCGCCTGCGGCGCGGCAGGCCGCCGCCGTATTCACGCCAATTCCGCCCTGGGCGAAAACCGGGTGCTTCGTTCTCCTAAGGAGCTTCTGCAGGAGTATAAAGGTCGAGTCGTCGCCGACCCAGCCGCCCGCTTCGTGGCCCCGCGCAATCAGTGAAATGTCTTCGACACCCTCAAGCGCCCGGAGTTGATCTGCGTCCCGAATTTCCACAAGGAGTCGAAGATTGGGGAAATCCCTCCGATGCGCGAGCGCGAAGTCCGTCGCTTCGGAGTCGGCGAGAAGGAGCCAGCCGCGGCGCGGGCCCAATTGCTCGGCGAATGAGGTCAAGTTGTGGATGTGGCGCGCATCGACCCGAAGACCAATCTCCCCGGACGCACCGGCGCCAAGCGCCGTGATCGCCCTGCGGATCGCGGCGTCATCGCGACAAAACTGAAGGTCCAGAACTCCGACGCCGCCCGCTCTTGCGGCTGAAATGGCGGTAGCAGCCCCACCAAACGCAACACCACTTGCCGCTACGCAGCGGAATTCATCTCCCACACTCTCCCCCAAACCCTCGCCCGCAATCTATATTGCAGTGCGGCAAAAAGTCAAGGTCATCACGTGTCGAAGCCTGACTTGGTTTCGCTTTTTCGGACTGCCTGTGCAGTAGGGCACAGGCGCGGGCGCAATGGAAGGGCGCACCAGATTTCTCCGGAGGCGAACGGGACAGGCAAGCACGGCATCCTCATTGGTGTGCAGGATCGGCGCCACAGGACACAACTAGCAGGCGAACCTCGCGGCGCAGCGCACCCTCAAAGAAGAGCCGGACGGGTCTGGCGCAGCCCCTGCATGATATGGAGCCGCGTGCGGCGGGTTGAACAGCTCCCCCCCGGTCAGCACGCGACGGAGAAGATCAGGTGACGGATTGGCGGCCGCGCATCAGGAAGATCGAGCCCGAAGGACGGGGACTTCTTCAGTACGCGAACGCTCTGCTGAAGCAGCGCCGCTTCGAGGATGCCGCCATATCGGCTGAATCCTATGTCGCCGCAAATCCAAAATCCGGAGCGGGCCTCACCACGCTCGGCCTGTGCTACGCCATGCAGAAGCGGTACCGCGCCGCGACGGAGGTACTTGAGCGCGCGGTAGCCGCCGAGCCCTTGCTGCCGCAGCCCGTCATGGCCGCCGGCTACGTGCATTTTCTCCAGCGCGACTATGACAAGGCCGAGCAAGCGTTTCGGGAGGCGCTCAACCTCGATCCCGATTTGCCTGGCGCGAGCATCGGCCTGTCGCAGGTCTACCTGAAGCGCGGCGACCCTGGGCGGGCCCGCGAAATCATGGTCAATGTTGCGAGCAGCCATCCCGAGTTGAAAGCGGCGCGGCTCCTGCTTGCATTTCTCGACCGCGCAGTTGGCCGGAATCGGGAGGCGACCGCCAATGTCGAAGGCATTCTCGGCGCAGCGCCCGGGCAGGCGGGCGTCGTCGCGCTCATGCCCATGCTGTTCACCTACCAGACCGAGGAATCGAGTCTTGACGAAACCATGCGCCTGCTTCGGGGGGCGCTGCGGTTCCGGCCGGACAACGCGGCTGCGCGCACGCTGCTCGGCGAGGCGCTGCTGCAATCGCACCAGTTCGCGGAGGCGGAAGCTGAGTTTCGCCGCGCGCTCTCGCAAAGGAGCGCGCTGACGACAGCGCAAATCGGCCTTGCCGAGGCCCTCAGTCGTCAGAACAGACATGAGGAGGCGCGCGAGATTCTCGCCAGCATTCCCCGCCGCGCCCGGCTTGCGCCGACACTCCTCGCCGCGACGGGCGATCTCGATCTGAGGCGCGGCGACTACGGCGCCGCCATCCAGAACTATGTGGCTGCGCTCCTGCAAACGGCGGCCGGCAAGGAAGCGGCCGCCGCCCTCAACAAAGAGACGGCGGATGCGGACCTCGGCCTTGATATCGCCACCCGTTATCAGAGCGCCGCGCACGGAGCATTGAAAAGAGCCAAGCATGCGCGTACGGAAGATGAGTGGAATGCGCTTGCACGCCGTGTTGCGCATGCCGGCTGGAAATGGTCTAAATCGCAAAGCCGGCGCGAGGCGTCCAGCGGGGGAACAGTAGTGTGAACAATCTCTTCTACATCGTCATGGACAGCTGCCGTTATGACAGCTTCATGCGGGCGAAAACGCCGAACATGGACCGCATCGGGGCCGCCGAGAAGCGCTACAGCTTTGCGACCTGGACGGCGCCCTCGCATTACACCTTTCTTATGGGTCAGACCCCGCACACGAGTCCGCGCCGCATCTTCGCCTCGGAGGTCTACAAGGAGGAATTCAAGAAGTGGATGGACCGGCTCGGCGCGCCGAACCTTTCCTTCAAGACCTTCGTGCCGCATCTCTCGCTGCCGAAAGTGCTGAAAGATCTCGGCTACCGAAACCGCGCCATGGTCTCGATGCCGGTGCTGAACGAGCATGCAGGCCTCAACCGCCACTTCGACGACTACCAGTTGATGAAGGACCACAATGACTTTGGCGGCATGATCGACGCGATCGATCTGCCGGCGAAAGGCGCCGGCTTCTATTTCCTCAATCTCGGCGAGACGCACTACCCCTACATGCTGAAAGATGCGCAGCTGCCGCGCATCTCCGGGCTGCATGGCGTGGTCAAGGGCATGGACGACGCGATCGCCCGCTCGTCAGACAATCCAGGCGCGGCGCCCGAGTTCTTCTCGAAAGCCGAAATGGATGGTCTGCACGCCCAGCAGGTCCGCTGCGTCGAGCATGTCGACAAGCTGATCGGCGAACTGATCCTGAAGACGCCCGAAGACACCTATTTCATCATCACCGCCGATCATGGAGAACTGTTCGGCGAGGACGATTACTTCGGGCATGGACCGATCATGCATGAGAAATGCCTCGAAGTTCCATATATTGAGGGCTTCAGGCCGCTTTGACGTCTAGGGCGCCGTTGCGCCCTTGCGACGCCAGCGAGAGGAGAGGTTATGGCGTTCAGGAGTTCGTCGTCGGCGGCGGGCGAGTTCGCTCCGATCCGCTTCCGGATGCGGCCGGGCCTCGAAATCACTGCCGCTATTGATCCGGAGACTGGCAAGGAAAAATGCTTCGTGAAGGATCGTCGCTCCGGCGACGTATTCCATCTTGGTGCGGAGGAGTATTTCGTCTGCCAGCAGCTTGACGGAACCAGCTCCTTCGGCCGCATCCAGGCGGCGTTCGCGACCCGTTTCGGTCAGACCCTTTCGCCGGCTCAGTTCGAGGCGCTGTTGCGCGAATTCGAAAAAGCCGATCTCATCGTTGAGTTCGGTGACTTTGGCGGCCAGTCCGGGGTCCAGTCCCCGGGCCCTGAGGCCGGCGCCTTGCCGTCGGCGGAGCCAGCGGCCGGCCCTCGCGGCTTTTCGCTGCGCCTCTTCGACCCGACGTCATTTCTCGACCTCGTCGCCGGACTTTTTGGATTCCTGCGCCATGCGCCGGCGCTGCTTGTTCCGGGCGCAATCTTCGCTTGTCTCATTCTTGCAAGCTCGCAGGTGGCGCTGGCAACCGATCTGAGAGCGATCGAACTTTCCTTCCCGACGGCGGTGAAACTCCTC
>CAYTVQ010000048.1:0-13312 GCA_964441615.1 uncultured Caulobacterales bacterium
ACCCGCTCGGGAGATGAAGTGATCTCCATCTTCTTCAATCACCAGAATCGCGCCGACGCCGCGGCCCTGTCGAAGCTTGCGGACGACTCGCGCGCAAGCGTCAGCCAATGGCCGACGCACGATCTCTGGGGCAAATACGGCTACGGCCCGCGCCGGCAGCAATAGCAGCTCAAGCCACGCCACGGCGCCGCGCGGATCACCCGCGCGGCGTTCGCCCTCGCGGCCGGGGCCGTCAGGACGAAATATATTCTTTCAGCGCCTGCGCTTCGTGCTCGATTTCCTCGATCTTGCGCTTGACCACATCGCCGATGGAGACGAGGCCCATGAGCCGCGCGCCGTTCACCACCGGCAGGTGCCGGACGCGCCTGTTGGTCATGATGTTCATGAGGTCGTCGATCGTGTCGTCGGGCCTGCAGGTGTGCGGGCTGTGCGACATGCATTCCTTGACGGACGAAGCCAGAACCGCGGCGCCCTTATCCCTCAGATGACGGACGATATCGCGCTCCGAGAGGATGCCGGCCACCTCGCCGCGCGCATCCTTTACGACGACAGCGCCGATGTTCTTTTCGGTGAGAACGTCGACGGCCTTGGCGACGGTGTCCGAGTCGGTGACGGCGAACACCTCGGCGCCTTTGGACTGCAGGATATTCACGACTTTCATCGTACGCCTCCATATCCCCGCATGCGGCAGAGCATGCGACACGGGCGAGGGTCAGGCAAGGGTCGTCCTGCGCCTATCGCGCTGCAGCACGGGCGAAAAAGGGGAAGGCGAGGAGCCCGAAAAGATAGCCGCCGAGATGCGCCTCCCAGGCGATCTTCCCGAATCCGAAAATCTGCGGCAAAGCCGCCATGGCGAGATTGAGCCCCGCAGTGGCGATCGTCATCCGGATCACGAGCGGACTGCCTAGCGGCACGATTGGCGCCGCCGATATGCCGCGCTGGATCTCCCGCCCGGTCCAGAAGCGCATGACGGCGCCGAGGAGCCCGAATATCGCGCCGGAAGCGCCGACCGCCGGCGTGAAGCTGTCGAGGTTGAACAGCAGGAACAGCAATCCGCCCGCGATCCCGCTTCCGACAAACAGCGCCAGAAACAGCATGACGGACCTCGCGCCGCCCCAGGCGTAATCCGCGGCGCCAAGTCGGCGGGCGACTGCCGCGCCAAGGGGGATCATCCAGGCGACGTTGAAGAAGAGATGAACGAAATTGGCGTGCAGCAGAATGTGCGTTGCGATCGGCGCGAGCGCGTCAAGGCGGCCGGCCGCGAGCCCCTGCCGCAGCGCCAGCGGCGACAGGCTGAGCGCCCACTCGATCTGGAAGGCGAAGGCGCGCGGCAGCGCCAGCAGAAAAAGGTGCATGGCGACCAGAGCGCCGGCGACCGTCAACACGATCAGCGGCGCGGCAAGGCTTGGGCCTTCGAGCGGCCGCTCAGGCGGGGCTGTCCCGATTTCGGACGGATGGCGGTCGATCTTGCGCTCCTTCAGGCTGAAACCCGACATATGGCGGCGCTTTCTGACGGCCGCAAACCTTTATTCACTTTGCCGCGTTAGGACAGTGGGTCGAACCACCCCTTTGTGCGTTAACGAGCGCTCAACCATGGCCGAAACGAAACAGAACGCGCCCAGCATTTCGGCTGATATCATCGAGCGGCGCCGCCATGCGCGTGTCGACATGCCTTTGAAGGCGCGCTTCCTCGGCGAAGATGGCGAGGAGCGTCCCTGCCTTGTCACCAATGTCTCGGCTGGCGGCGCGCTGATCCGCGCGACTGCGCCGCCGCGCGAAGGCGAAAATGTCGTACTTTACATCGACGAGGTCGGCCGGTTCGAGGGCAGGGTCCTGCGCGCCGCCGGCAATGAATTTGCTGTGGACTATCGCGGCCGGCGCTCCAAGAACCGGCGCACCGCCGACGCGCTCACCGTCATGCTGCACAATCGCGCCGCCGGCGCAGCCCATCGCGCCGCCCCCCGCATCAAGACCGAGGCGCGTGCGGTTGTCCGTCTTGAAACCGGCGAAATGCAGCCCTGTTCGATCCTCGATATTTCGCTGACCGGCGCCTCGCTCGATATTGATCCGCGGCCGCCGCTCGGCGCGATCATCACGCTCGGGAAGATGACGGCCAAGGTCGTCCGTCGGCACGAAAAGGGCGTCGGCGTCGTCTTCAGCGGCCCGGCCCGGAGAATGGAGGACGTCATTAACCAGTCGGCCGCCGGCGCAGACGCGCTGCATCCCGTACGCACCAAAGACGCTGGCGCAAATATTGCTTCGCCCTTTGGAAAGAAGAGCTGGACCTTCGGGGATTAGGCGCAAGGGACGACCCATGCTCGCTGCTGACAACTGGTGCGTTAAAGTCGATGACCGCATTTACGGTCCTTATTCCTCGCATCAGCTTCGCAAGTTCGCCCATGAGGGCCGCTTCGCCGCTTCGTCCCTGGTCGCGCCCGCTGGCAGCCGCACCTTCAGGGAAGCAGGCGGCGAGCCGGTGTTCGCGGCTTTCTTCGGAACCGCCGGCCGGGCCGACGGCCAGCCGCAGTTCGGCCGGCGGGCCGACCCTGGTGAAACCAGGTCTGAAGCAAAGACCCCGGAAAAGAAATCCGCGATCGGCCGAAAAGCCCCAGACGCCGAGCCGTCAGTCGGAAATTTCCTGATCATCTTCGACGTGGTGAGCGCTGCCGCCTCGCGCGCCGAAGGCGCGATCATGGGCCTTGGACCGGCGTTCCGCCTTAACGAAAATGTCTGGACCGTCGCGTGCGAACTGACAGCGCTGGGCGTCCGCAACGCCATCGCGCCCTATCTCATGCCGCGCGACTCCATATTCGTCGTCGACGCCACGCGGGGCCGCAGCTCCTGGCAGAATTTTTCGCCGGAGATCCACGCCAAGCTCGCCGCCGCCTGGTCCGGCGCCCGTCAATAATCGGTCACAAAATTCCGCTCGCCTCGCGCGTGCGAATCCGGGCAAAAGCGAATCACCCGGGTTTCGCGTTGCCTTGGCGGTTGAATGGTCCAGATCGACAGAGCGGGACTGAGAGCGCGAGGCGCTGAGCGCCTGGCGTCCGCCGCCCCGCCAGCGGGCCCGCGCGCCGGCTTTTTCTTCACAGTTCAGGAGAGGGACGATGGCCAAACGCGCGCGTCGCAGGCTTGAGCAGAGTCAATTCGACGCCCGCCATGAGGGCGGAAATGTGCGCCGGCTGTTCGGCGATCAGCCGGAGAGGTCCTGGTCGCCAGTGGAGGAGGAAGAGCCGAGAGAGCAGAAATACCGAAAAACCATCCGTCCACAGAACGATACGCAGGCGCGTCTTCTTGCGGCCATTGACGACTCCGCGCTGGTCTTCGCGCTAGGCGCCGCGGGGACCGGCAAGACCTATCTCGCAGTCTCCAAAGCCGTCGAAGCCCTTGAAGCGGGGCGCGTGCGCCGAATCGTCCTGTCGCGTCCGGCGGTCGAGGCGGGCGAGAGCCTCGGCTTCCTTCCCGGCGACATGCAGGAAAAGCTCTCCCCCTATCTGCGCCCTCTCTATGACGCGCTGTGCGACCGGCTCTCGATCAAGAGGCTGAAGGCCCTGACCGCCGAGGGCGTCATCGAAATCGCGCCCATCGCCTATATGCGCGGCCGCACGCTCAACAACGCCTTCATCGTCATCGACGAAGCGCAGAACTGCACCTATGGCCAGCTCAAAATGCTCCTGACGCGGCTCGGTTGGCACTCGACAATGGTCGTTACCGGGGATCCGGCGCAGACGGATCTTCTTCCCGGCCTTTCGGGGCTCGAAGACGTCGCTGCGAAACTCGCAGAGATCAAGAGCGTCGGCGTGGTCCGCTTCACGCGCGCCGACGTCGTGCGCCATCCGCTGGTCGCCGAAATGATCGATGCGCTCTAAGAGCGGCGTGCGCAAGAGTGTGCGTGGTCTTGCGCGAAAACGCCACCTGATCGAGCGGCTTGATTCCGAATCAAGGCGCGACGATCTAGCCAGACGCCGCGCTGCCCCTTGCCTTCACTCGCCGACGCCGAAGGCCGCAAGCTGCCCGCCGCTGCGGGCGACGTCCTGTGAAAGGATGACGATGTCGTGCGCGACGCCGTCGCGGTCGATGACGTGATCCTTGAGGAGGCCTTCGCCGCGGAATCCGAGCTCCTCGAAGATGGCGATGGCGCCCTTCTGGTCCACGGTCATTTGCGCCATGAGCTTCTTCATGTTGAGGCGAAGCGCCTTGCGGAACGCCTCCTGGATGAGAAGGCGCCCAAGCCCCTTCTCGCGCGCCGCCGGCGCGACCAGCACGCGCAGCTCGCCGAGCTGCGGCGACCAGGAGAGGGCATCGCGGATGAGCGCCGCGCAGCCGAGGATCGTCTCGCCGTCCAGGGCGAGCACAGTCCACATCGTGCCGGCCCGGATCGCCTCGACCCAGGCGGCGACCACCTTCGGGTTCGTAATGTCGCGCCGGACGAAAAGCAGATCATGCGTCGGCAGTGTGCGCGCAAAATCGAGAATATCCTTCTCGTCGGCGCCGCGCATTTCACGCAGGGTGACCGAGAGCGCGCCGAGCCTGACTGTTTTTGGATAGCCGAGGTCCTTCATTGTCCTCACACCGATCGTTCGGAAAGCCAGTCGTCGAGTTTTGGCCAGAGGCGCCGCACCGCGTTCGGGCCGGCGACGAGGCTGATATGGCCGCCCTTCAGGACCAGTTCGGTCTTGTCGGATGAGCCGACGAGCTCCACAAGCGGCGCGCTGGCGGCGCGCGGAATGATGTGATCATGCTCGGCGACCGCATGAAACACCGGAACCTTGATGTTCTTGAGGTTTGCGGTTCTGCCGTTGAGCTTCAGTTCGCCCGTGTAGAGCCTGTTGCTCCACATCAGCTCCTTGGTGATCTGGCGGAAATACTCGCCGGCGAGGGGCAGCATGTCGTTCGCCCAGCGGTCGAACTTGCGATAGTTCGAAACGAACTCGTCGTTCCAGAGATTGTCCCAGAGATTGATGGCGTTGGCCGCACGCCCCGACGGGCGCAGCATGTCGAAGGCGGCGAGCAGCATGTCGGGCGGCACGTTGCCGACCATATCGACGAGGCGATCGACGTCGAAACTCGCACGATCCGACAGCGCGCTGAAGAGTCCGAATTCGTGCCAGTTGATCGGGGTTGTGAAGCAGACAAGGTTGCGCAGGGGACCGTCGGCGTGGGTCGCGGCGTAGATCGTCGCGAGCACGCCGCCCATGCAATAGCCGACGACCGTGACGTCCTTTTCCCCGGTTGCTTCCTGCACGCGCGCGATACAATCGGGAATGAAGCTCTGCGTATAGTCCGCAAGGCCGAGCTTCTTCTCCTCGGGGCGCGGCGCGTCCCAGTCGATGCAGAAGACGTCGTAGCCGTTCTTGATCAGGAATTCGACAAAGCTGCCGCCGGGCTGGATATCGAGCACATAGGCGCGGTTGGTCGTCGCCATGACGATGAGAACCGGCGTGCGGTAGAGCTCGTCTGACACCGGACGATAGTGATAGAGATTGAGAGTACCCCGCTTGTAGATGACATCCTTAGGGGTGAGCCCCACCGGCGGCGCCGCTGATGCGAAATATTCGACGCCCTTCACATTGCGCTGGATGGTGCGCTCGACGAGCCCGCGGATGCGGGCGCCGCGGCTTTCCTTGGTTTCGGGCGCCGGCGACGCCATATCAGGGTTTCGCTTTCTTCGCCGGCTTCCTGGTGCGCGGCGGGCGGGCGCCGGCGGCCGGCAGTGGGCCAGCGAGGCGCGAGAGCATGCTTTCGATGCGAATGAGGCGTTCATCCATGGTCATCAGGCGCTCGCCGATGGCGGAGATGTCATCGCGGCTCGGCATGTTGAAGAGCGCGAGCTGGCGCGCCATGTGGTCGTTGACGCCCTTCTTCACGCGAAGCTGAAGTTGCGAGGCGGCGTTCGCCGTGCGCGCAAACTCCTCGGTGCCCATGAGGCTCGTGGTGATGAGATCGATACGCTCTTCGAGTGTGGCGATGGCGGCGCGGATGGCGTCCGCCGGATCTTTCGCGGCAGCGATGGCTCTGCTCCCTTGCCCGGTTTTTCCTTGCATTGTTCCAGCGCGCGCCGGCCTTGGCAAGCGCGCAATTCCGCTTGAAAGCCGTTCGTTTTGAGGGGAAAACTTCGTCCGCCGATGCCGAAAGGAAAGACGCATGACGACGGTCTACGACTTTTCCGCCAAGTCGATCGACGGCGACGAGATCAAGCTCGCCGACTACGCCGGCAAAGTCCTCCTGATCGTCAATGTCGCCAGCAAATGCGGGTTCACGCCGCAATACAAGGGTCTTGAGGCCCTCCACCGCAAGCACTCGGCGAAGGGGCTCGTCGTCATGGGTTTTCCCTGCAACCAGTTCGGCGCCCAGGAGCCGGCGCCCGACGATGAGATCATGGAATTCTGCGCAACGCACTATGACGTCACGTTTCCGATGTTTTCCAAAATTGATGTCAATGGCGATGACGCTCATCCCCTCTACAGGCATCTGAAAGATAGCCAGCCGGGCATCGCGGGGACGACGGCGATCAAGTGGAACTTCACGAAGTTTCTTGTGGACCGGAACGGCGGCGTCGTCTCCCGCCATGCGCCGCAGGCGAGTCCGGCCTCGCTCGAGGCGGACATCGTCAAGCTGCTCTGACGGTTTATCCGCATGCCCACCGACATCCTCCTGGCGATCGACCAGGGCACGACGTCGAGCCGCGCTATCGCGTTCGACAAGGCGGGCCGTGTGGTCGCCCTCGCGCAGTCTGAGTTCCCGCAGATCTATCCGCGCGAGGGCTGGGTCGAGCATGATCCGGAAGATATCTGGCGGACGACGCTCGAAACGGCGCGGGCCGCATTCAGGAATGCGGAGGAAGGCGGGGGACGCGTCGCCGCCATCGGCCTCACCAATCAGCGCGAGACAACGATCGTCTGGGACCGCAAGTCGGGCCGACCCATTCACAATGCGATTGTCTGGCAGGACCGCCGGACAGCTGAAGAGTGCCGGCGCCTTGGCGCAAACGGGCTGGGGGAGACGGTCGCCGAGCGAACGGGGCTGGTGCTCGACCCCTATTTCTCCGCGACCAAGCTTGCCTGGATTCTGGACAATGTCGATGGCGCGCGCGCCCGGGCAGAACGCGGGGAGCTCGCATTCGGCACGGTCGATGCGTTTCTCGTCTGGCGTCTGACCGGCGGACGAATCCACGCGACGGATGCGACCAATGCGTCACGCACGAGCCTCTATAACATCCGGACGCATGAATGGGACGCGGTCCTGCTCGACATCTTCCGCGCGCCTCGCGCCGCCTTGCCGGAGGTCAGGGACTGCGCCGACGATTATGGCGCGGCCGATCCGTCGCTCTTCGGGCGGGCGATTCCGATTCTCGGCGTCGCGGGCGACCAGCAGGCGGCGGCGATCGGCCAGGCGTGCTTCGCGCCAGGCGACATCAAAAGCACATACGGCACCGGCTGCTTCGTTCTGGCGCATACGGGCGAAAACATAATCCGCTCAAGGAACAAATTGCTGACGACTATCGCCGCGCGCCTTGGCGGTCGGACGACTTATGCGCTCGAAGGCTCGATTTTCGTCGCGGGCGCCGCCGTGCAATGGCTGCGCGACGGCCTCGGGATCATCAAATCGGCGGCGGAAACCGAAGCGCTGGCGAGAAGCGTCGCCGGAAATGGCGGGGTCTATCTCGTGCCCGCCTTTGTCGGGCTCGGCGCTCCGCACTGGGCGCCGGACGCGCGCGGCGCGATCTTCGGCCTCACGAGGGCTTCGGGTCCGGCCGAGCTCGCGCGGGCGGCGCTCGAATGCGTCGCCTATCAGACGGCGGACCTTCTTGACGCGATCGCCGCCGACGGGGCCGCGCCGAGGGCGCTGCGAGTCGATGGCGGCATGGTGAAGAACGACTGGCTGATGCAGTTCCTCGCCGACATGCTGGGGCTCCCCGTTGAGCGGCCGGCGATCATGGAGACGACAGCGCTCGGCGCCGCTTTCCTCGCCGGCCTCAAGGCCGGAATCTATGCGTCCACGGACGACATCGCCCGCATCTGGTCGCGCGAGGCGAGATTTGAGCCGAAGATGCGCGCCTCCGAGCGGGACGGGCTGATCGCGGGCTGGAAGAAAGCGGTGGCGCGCACGCTCGGCTAGGGAAGGCCCGGGAAGCTCTCGACGAACTCGACCTTGAGATCCGGGAAGCTGTCCACGAACTGAATCTTGAGGTCAGGGAAGGCTGTCACATATTTCCATTTCCCGCAGGAATCCGGAAAGCTCTCGACCAGCTTCACCTTCAGGTCGGGAAAGCTCTTGACCACCTGCACCTTGAGGTCCGGGAAACTGTCCACAATCTGCACGTCGCCCCACAGCTTGAAGCCCTTGAGCGTGCAGTCCGCGGCGATTTCGCCAGCGGTAGCGGGCGCCGCGGCCGAAAGAAAGAAAACTCCGATGATCGCCGTCCTCATTTGCATCCCTCGAAATGCGTGCGCAGGAGTCTCGCCCATTCAGCCTCGCCGCCATCATCGATGTCGCGCATTTCGAGCTTGAAGTCGGCATACTCGAGATGATTGGGGAAGCCGGTTTCGACGTCGAGGATATGGCCCTCCTTTGCGTCGAGCCACAGGTTGCCGCCAAAGGATCCGAAAGCTGGGCCGCCAAGCGAGAACTTCAGGGCCTTTCTGCCGAGCCGCTCGTCTTCGCCGCGGAACTCTGCCTCGGCCTCGCCGAGATAGAGGAGAAAATCGGCGCGATTGGGATCGGCGATTGCGAGAGCGAGGCCGAAAGAAAAGCCCTCCGTCGGGTCCTTCAGATGCGGCGTCATGACGGTGAGGCTCGCAAGGTCAAAGTCGTAGAGGTGCCAGGGCTCCTTCTCGACGGCGACCGAGGCATGGAGCGGCTCGCGCCCGTCAAGCTCGATGCGCGCCGAGAGCTTTTTTGACGCCGGGTCGTAATCGAGAAAGGCGAATTTCTCCTGGAGGCCCTGACGCGTCAGACGGCCGCCGACGAGCTTTTTCGCATAGCCCTTGCCGAGATCGAGATCGGCCGTCACGAAGGCGGCGTTGGTGCATTTCTGCTTGGCCTTGTAGACCTGAAGGTGGTCGAGTCTCTTCCGATAGATATAGACGTCTTCCGGGTCCGAACCATCGACGTTGGACCGCACATAGTGGTAGATGCGCCCGACCCTGTCGCGCTCGCCGCCCTTGGCGCCGGCGACTTTCTCCGGCGTGAAGGTTTCGGGCGGCGCCTCCTCCTTGCGGCCGCAGGCGAGGAGCGCAAGCGCTGCGAGCGAGGCGAGGAGAACGCGCGACATATGAGTCCTTCGATCGACGAGGACTCGATTGTGGCCGGTCGCAGCGGCGAGGGCAACCGGGGCTCAGGCCATATCGCGACGCGCGATGAGGCCTTGCGCCTTCGGGCCGGTCTCGAGCCCGACGAACCCCCGCTTGCGGAAATAGATCCATTGCGCGAGGGCCTGCATGGGCGGCGTAAACAGCGCGAGGTTCAAGAGCGCGTTGGGGGGCGCCGCCGACCACAGGCGCCGGAGCCAGGTCTTCGCGCCGAAGCTCGGATATTCCCGCGCCATGACGGCGCCGGGATCGGGGCCGCCGGCCTGAAGGTAGTCTGAAATCGCCTGGGCCGCGCGTCGGCCATACTGGAACGCGAGGCGGATCCCGCCCGCCGTCAGGGGCGAGACGAGTCCAGCCGCGTCGCCGGTCAGGAGGACGCGCCGCGTCGAGAGCGGTGAAACGAGCCCGCCGCAGGGAATGGGGCCGGAGCGTTTGGCCTTCTCCTCGCAGTTCCAGAGCGCGAAGGTCGGATCGATGCGCGTCAGGAACGCCGCGTAGTCCGGTTTGCGCGCCTCGCCGAAAAAGCTGTCGGATACGGCGACGCCTACCTGCGTCATGTTCACGCCGGGCACGACCCAGCCGAGATAGCCGGGCGCGAGCTTCGTATCGATGTAGCAGTGAATGAAATCGGGATCGACCGTCGGCGTCTCCTCATATTCTGTCTCGACCCCGAGCAGGAATTCCGTGTTCCGACCAAGTTTGAAGGCATCGGCGACCCTGGAGCGCGCCCCGTCCGCGCCGAGGAGATAGCGGGTCCTGAGCCCCGTGCCTTCGATGCGGATTTCGTCATCGACAAGCGCGCCGCCGGTAAAGCGGGTTCCGAAGAGGAGATGGGCGCCGGCGCGCGCCGCCTCGCGCGCGAGGAAGCGCATGGTAGCGGCCGTGTCGGTCGCGAGGAAGTAATAGCCTGGCGCAAAGAGATCGAGGTGGCGCCCGTTCGGCGCATAGAGCCGCGCCCCCGGGATGCGGCGGGTCAGGGCCGCCGGGATGTCCGTCTCGTCTGCGGCTTCCTTGACGAGGATGCCGGTGGTGCGCACGCGGGCGCCGGGCTCCTTCTTGGCGTCGAGCACGGCGACTTTGAGCCCCCGATGCGCGGCGGTCCGCGCCGCAATGAGGCCCGCAAAGCTCGCACCCACGATGATGAGGTCGTACCCGTCATAGTCTTTTCTGGACATTCTCTGCTCTCCCGGCTCATCAGCATGCTGGCGCATGAATGCGGCCCAACTCGGGCGATCCGGCGAAAAAGCAAAGGCCGCAGGCCGCCTGCATGCAGCCCGCTCTCCACAGAAGCGGCCCCGGAGTGCTAGAAGCGCATCCAAATGGGAGTTTGCAAATGAGACACCTGCTTGCGGCGTCGCTTCTCCTCCTCGGCGCCTGCGCCACCGCCGAGGGCGTCGGCTACCAGGCGGCGAACGCCAAGGGCTACGGATATTCCGACCAGCGCATCGAGGCCGACCGTTATCGCGTCAGCTTCCGCGGCGATGGGGGGACGCCTGCCGGGGCGGTCGAGGACTTCGCGCTGCGGCGAGCGGCCGAGATTGCGCGCGCGAACGGCTATGACTGGTTCCGAGTCGTCAGCCGCGCGATCGACGAAGAAGAAAAAGGCGGCGTCGGCATCGGGGCCGGCGTCGGCACGGGGTCCTATGGCCGGCGCAGCGGCGTCTCGGTCGGCGTCGGCGGCGATCTTGGCACGATCGGGGCCAGGCCCTTCTATACGGCGCGACTTGAGGTCCTGATGGGCAAGGGGCCGAAACCGGAGGGCCCGGACTATTACGATGCGGCCAGCGTGATCTCCGCTGTTGGCGGAGGGATATAGCTCCGTGGACTGGACAAAGCTGCGCCGTATCGTCACCGACAACCGGAATGGGCGCTCGCGCGTCATGATCGAGGGCGCGCCCGCCAGGCTCCTCGCCATCGACGAGACCGGGCTTGCCGAAATCTGGCAGGCGCCGCTCAAGAGCCTGCTCTCCGGCGAAGACCTCCTCTCCGGCCGGGATCTGCGCCTTGAACCTCCGGCAGGGGCGCTGAAAGTCCGCTGGTTTACCGTAGCGCCCGAAGCGCCGGGCGCCGACCGCAAGGCGATGGAGGAGGCCGCCGCCGGCGCGTTCGCCGCCGTTGGCGCTTCGCATGCGCGGGTCGATACAACGCGTCATCCGATGATGCACAAGACCGAAACCCTCGACGTGATCGTCTGCGTAAAGGGCTCGGTCGATCTCCTGCTCGACGATGGCGAGGCCAAGTCGTTGAAGCCCGGCGACGTCGTCATCCAGCGGGCGACCAACCACGCCTGGGTCAATCGCGGGACGGAGACAGCGCTGCTGGTGGCGATGCTGGTCGCCAGCGCATGAATTTCGCCCTGAAACTGATCATGAGGACCCGATGGATGCATCCGATCTCGCCGCCATGTTCAATGAGCGCAACGCGCCCTTCGCCAAGACGCTCGGCATTCGGATGATTTCCGCTGCAAAGGACCGGCTTGAGGCGGAGCTTGAGGTTACGCCCGAGCGCTGCACCATTCCGGCCAATCTCCATGGCGGCGCGATCATGGCCTTCGCCGACACCCTCGGCGGCTGCGGCGCGGTGCTCAACATGCCGGAAGGCTTCATGACGGCGACGGTCGAAAGCAAGACGAACTTTCTCCGTCCCATTCCGGTCGGGACGAAGGCGCGCGCGGTGACGACGCCGGTCAATCTCGGCAGGACGCTGCAGGTGTGGAAGACGGACATCTTTCGCGAGGATGGCAAGCTTGCGGCCGTCGTGACGCAGACGCAGATCCTGACACCCGTAAGGAGCTAAAACCGGAGGCGTCATTTGGACAGCGCTCAGCTGAGGGAAAGCCTGTGGCTCGCCGCGCGGACGGCGACGCAGCCGGAGACGATCGGCGCGATGCTCGCGCGTCAGGCGAAGGCGCGACCGGACCAGCCGGCCCTCAAGGAACTTCTCGCCGACGGCGTCATCGGCCGCGCCTGGACCTATGCGACGCTCTTTGAGGATGCGCAGCGGCTCGCCCGGGCGCTCGCCAGCCGGCATCAGAAGGGCGCGCGCGTGGCGGTTTGGGCTAATAACATCCCCGAATGGCTCCTTCTTGAATATGCTTCGGCGATGGCGGGCCTGACGCTCGTCACCGTCAATCCCGCGTTTCAGCCGCGCGAGCTCAGATATGTACTCGAGCAGTCGCGAGCCGAGGCGCTCTATTACATCAGCGAATTCCGCGGCAATCCGATGGCGCGCATCGCCGATGAAGTTTGCCGGGAGCTTCCCGCCGTCAAGCGCCGCATCCTGCTGAACGATCATGCCGCGCTGTTCGAGGGCGAAAGTCGCGGCGTCCTGCCCGAGGTCAGGCCGGATGATCCCTGCCAGATTCAGTATACGTCGGGAACGACTGGCTTCCCCAAAGGCGCCGTCCTCCATCATTGGGGATTGCTGAAAAACGGCATCGACTCGATGACCCGCGGCGGCGTCGGACCTGGCGACAGCTTCGTGCACAACATGCCGCTCTTCCATACGACCGGATGCGCCATTCTCGCGCTCGGCGGCCCGGCCGTCGGCGCGACCATGCTGCTGGCGCCCCTGTTCGACCCTGAGATGATCATTCGCGTCATCGAACGCGAGCGGGCCAAGTTCATCCTCGGCGTGCCGACCATGATCGTCGCGCTCATCGATGAGGCCGTCAAAAGCGGGCGCGACGTTTCTTCTATCAGACGCATCATGTCGGGCGGCTCCATGGTGGCGCCCGAACTTGTGAAGAAGGCGCGTGACGTCTTCGGCTCGACCATCCAGATCGTCTACGGTCAGACCGAGGCTTCGCCTGTCATCACGCAAACCTGCCATGACGACGCCTTTGAAGACCTGTGCGGCACGATTGGCCGGCCACTGCCGGATGTCGATGTCTCCATTCGCGACGTCGCGACGAACAAGGCTCTGCCGCTCGGCGAGCAGGGCGAGATCTGCGCGCGCGGCTATCTCATCATGCATGGCTACAATGACAATCCGGAAGCGAC
>CAYTVQ010000049.1:0-13134 GCA_964441615.1 uncultured Caulobacterales bacterium
GCCGTCGAGGACCGTGCCGACGCTCTGCTCGATCGTATCCGAAAAGATGACCGTTCCGATCCCGCGGATCTGAAAGCCTTCGCCGCGGTTATTGGCCGAGAAGGCGTAATTCAGGCTCGGCGAGACGAAGCGCAGTTCGGTCGGATTGTTGAGCCCGAGCTGGGACAGATCATCCCCGTCCACCGCGCTGACGGCGAGCGGCACGTCCTGCAGGCGCTGCTCGCGCTTCTGCGCCGTGACGACGATTTCGTCAGACGCGCGGCCTGCCGCCGGCTGGTCGTCCTGCGCGACCGCAGGGACCGCCGTAAACGCCATTGTCGCCCCGCCCGACGCCAAAAGCATGCTCCTGATCATTTTTTGCGAAAGCACTGTGTGACCCCTCCGTTGCAGACGCCGCCCCGGCCGTTTCGCCGCCCAGGGCTACGCGCCAACCCCGCAAAGAGCCGGAGCGTATCGCATTCAAATATCAATTTCCATATGGATAGTCAAAATTAATCTGCTAAAGGAAGATCCGGGGAGGCCTATGGAGACCGCCTCGACACAGGGGCCTGTTTGCTGCATGTGCGAATGGGCGGTCCGCTTTGGGCCACTGCGTTCAACGTGCCGCAAGAGACCACCGGCGCCCATTGCGCCGGAACGGCTCAAAAGCGCTGCTTGGTTTTCCCATAATAATCCAGAGGCGCTCATGTCGATCGTGGTCATCGGAAGTCTCAATCTCGACAAGGTTCTGAAGGTCGATCGATTGCCGCTCCCGGGTGAGACCATCGTCGCAGAGCGTTCGTTCATCGCCGCCGGCGGAAAGGGGGCCAATCAAGCCGCCGCCGCAGCGCGCATGGGCGCGCCCGTCGTCATGGTCGGCCACGTTGGAAGCGACGCATTCGGAGATTTTCTAGTTGAGGAATTGCAGCGTGCCGGCTGCGACTGCTCAGACATCATGAGAGTCGCCGGCGCGCCGACAGGCTGCGCCTATGTCGCGGTCGGGAGCGACGGCGCCAACAGCATCATTGTGGATGGCGGCGCGAACGCGCTGATGACGCCGCAGTCGGTCGAGCGAGCGGTTAGATCAATTGCATCTGCGTCAATCGTGCTGCTGCAGTTGGAGATTGCGCCTTCGGCGACGCTCGCCGGCGCGCGGATGGCGCGTCGCAACGGCGCCGTCGTAATCGTCGATCCGGCCCCGGCAGGCGGAGCGGCGCTAGGCGAAATTCTGAGGGAAGCCGACATACTCACGCCGAACGCCGTCGAAGCCTTGCAAATTCTCAATTGTTCTGGGGCGCCGCATTCTGACTTGGAGTTAGTTGAAATCGCAGCGGCCCTTCAGCGTTTGGGTCCGAGAACAGTTATCCTGAAGCTGGGGGCGCAAGGCTGCCTTCTTTTCGACGGCGGCGAGCCGCGGGGGATTTCCGCGCCCAAAGTGGAGGTTGTCGACACGACCGCCGCCGGCGATGTTTTCAACGGCGCCTTGGCGGCGGTCTTGTATGAGGGCGGAAGCATGGAGGACGCCTGCCGATTCGCCGTGAAGGCGGCGTCTTTGTCCGTGACGCGCCAGGGCGCCCAGTCGAGCATTCCGACCCGCGCCGAAGTCGATGATTTTCAACCGATGTCATGAAGAGCCCCTGCGCCAATGGCCAAGATAGACAATGTGCTGTCGAGAATTCCCCTCTCCTCAATTCGTGTCGGCGGCGAGCTTGGCGCGCGCATGCGGGTGAACGTCGAAGGACGTTTGAAGGCGGTTGACGTCGGACGTCTGACGGCGCCGTTCATTGACCGCCGCAATCCCGACCGTTTCGACCGGGCCTGGATCGGCGAGCACGCCGGGAAATTTCTCGACGCCGCCGCAAGAGCGGCGGTCAATTCCGGAGACGACGGACTTCGCGCCAAAGCTGATCAATGCGCCGCGGCCCTGATCCGCTCCCAGGCGGAAGACGGCTATCTGGGAACGCTCCCCGACGCCGCCCGCTGGGGGGACTGGGATCTATGGACGCATAAATACTGCCTGATCGGACTGCTGAGCTATTGGACCGAGTTCGGCGACGCGCGGGCGCGGAACGCGGGGCACAGGATCGGCGTCCTGCTCGCCGGTTTGTTCGGCGCGAGCGGCCGAAGCCTCGCCTCAATCGGACCACATATGGGCATGGCGTCGACGAGCATCCTCGAGCCCGTCTGCGCCTTGTTTGAAGCGACGCGCGACCAAAGACTTCTTGCTTTCGCCGAGCATATCGGCGCAGCGATCGACGAAGGCGACGGCCCCCGGATCGTATCAACGCTGCTGGCGCTGGGCGACGTCCATCGAACGGCGAACGGCAAGGCCTATGAGATGCTTTCCAACCTTTGCGGCCTCATCGATCTCTATCGCCTGACCGGAAACATGCGTTATCGCGAGGCAGTCGAAATAGCCTGGCATGACATTGTTCGCCATCAGCTTTACGAAACAGGAACCGTCAGCGCCTGCGAGCATTTTCAGCCGCGCGGCGCTCTGCCTGCGCTGCCAAGCTCCAATGTCGGCGAGACCTGCGCGACCGTGACGTGGATGCAACTCAACCTCAAACTCTGGCGGTTGACCGGCGAAGCGCGCTTCGGCGACCAGATCGAGAAGACAGTCTTCAATCACCTCCTCGCGGCCCAGGACAGGAACTCCGGGAAGTTCTGCTACTACACGCCGCTGATTGGGGAGAAAGAGTTTACGGACGCGCTGCTTTGCTGCGTCTCCAGCGGCCCCCGGGGCATCGCCTTGCTGCCTGAGCTGATTCTTGCAGTCGATGATGAAGGCGTCGTCATCAACCTCATTTCGGATTTCGATGCCGGCCTCGTCATCAGAAACGAGCCGGTGACAATTAGGCTGAAGTCAGATTTTCCCGCTTCGGGAGGCGCGCAGATCGAGATCAGCGCCGCGTCGACGCTGCGATGCCGAATTCGTGTGAGAATTCCACCGGACGCCTTGAACTTCGCCGCCTCCGCGACGAACGGCGCGACCGGCAGACTAAACGAAGGCTGGTGCGACCTCGATGGCGATTGGGGAACACAGGCCCGGATCTCCTTGCGATTTGGAGTCGCCGTTCGTCATTTCGGCGGCGATGGACGATATGGCGGCCTGAAAGGCGCTAAACGCGGTCCCCAGGTGCTGGCGCTTGAGGCCGCCGCCGGCGATTCCGAACGCATGCGCCGCGTCGCCTGGCCTGCGGGAAGCGGCGAGGCGGACAGCGCGTCAGATGCTGCGCGCAAGACACCGTCCGCCGTTGAGTTGCGCGTTTCCGAGGGACACCGGAAGGGAAGCCTTTATGAGTACGCGCCGGCTTCGGGCCGGTTCCTGCCGTTCGCCGATGCTGCCGCCTTTGCGGCGCTCTTGCCCGGTGTTGAGAACGCGTCTCGACAACCGATCCCTGCGACGGCGATTCAACGATGCGCGATGTCGCATGAAGATCCCTATTCGAACCGCGAGGCGATCAGCGACGGCGACCCGGACAGCTACGCGATCCTTCACGCAGACCGCCCAAGCGTCGAAGCGCTGATCAACGGACGAAATACTCCTGAGCCCGGTCCGGTCTGGTTCGCGGTCGCGGTCGACCAATCACGCCCCGCGATCTCGCGGCTGGTTTTCCGACACGCGCCGGCGGCGGGCGAATACGACGGATTCGACTGGCGGCGTGAACCGCCTGTCTTCGAAGCGGCGCTCGCTCCGCTCGGTCGGTTCTACGAGTTTCTGCCGGACCTTTACGGCGCGGCATGGACGCCGATCGCAGCGATCCCAGACGACTTCGGAGCGGCCGCTGGCGGGGCTGGGTTCGAAGTCAAACTGGACGCGCCCATTCGGGTGTATGCGATCCGCGTCAAAGGCTGGCCGGCCGGCCCGGCGATCACCTGCTCCGAGTTATCGGCCTGGGAATAGAACGAGGCAAACCGCACTCGCTAGCGCGACGATGACCAGACGATGGCCGGATGGGGTCGGCGCGGCCGGCTGTTTATTTCGCCAGCGCGCCGACCATCCCCTCTTAGCCTAGAACGACACCTGAACTTCAACGCCCGCCACGCGCCCCTTCTGGAAGGGACCGACGGCGCCGCCGCCGAGGCTTGCGGGAAGCTGCGTGTCCTGACCGAAGTTCACTTCGTTCAGGAGGTTTTTGCCGTAGATCGACAAGGTGGCCTTGCCGAAGTTCAGCGCGACGCTGGCGTCGATCAGATCCACCTCGTTCAGCGTTCCGAGATTGTTGTCCGTGTAGAACGAAGCATCGCGGTGCGAGTAATTGAACCGCGTATCGACGGACAGGGCTTCCGTCAGCGACAGCGAGTGGACGAAGCCCATGCCCCAGGTCCACGGGACGAGTCGCGGGATCTCCAGGGCGAGGTCAGCGGCGTCGATGACCCCCGGGCTGACCGAGGGGGCGCCGATATCAAAGAGCAGAGCATCGTATTCGCCCTTCGTATGGCCGAGATTTCCGGTCAGGACGAGGTTGTCGGTCACCGCGTATAGCGCTTCGATCTCGATGCCGAAAATCTTGGCGTCGGCGGTGTTGCGGATCACCTGAACGACGCCGGTCAGCGGATCAGCCAGATTTAGCTCGCGCTGCATGTCGCTGATGTCGTTGATGTAGAAGGCCGTATTGAGCGTCAGACGCCCATCGGCGGGCTGCACCTTGAATCCGACCTCATAGGCGTTGACGATCTCTTCGTCGAACGGCCCGGGAAGGAACAGCGGATTGAACGCCGGATTGGGGACGCCCGGGACGAGTTGCGGAACCGATGCCAGCGACGTGTTGCGGAAGTTGTAGCCGCCCGAGCGCACGCCCTGCGTCCAGTGCGCATAGATATTCATGAAATCGACGGGACGCCACTCAATCCCCACTTTCGGCGTGAAATTGCTCCAGCTCTCGGAGTCGACGAAATCCTCGGTGCAGTCGCCTGAGATGCGGACGTCGCACGCCGGCGCCGGATTCATCACCGCCGGCGTGTTGGAATTGAGGATGAGGTTGGAAATCACGACATCCTTTTCTTCGTGCGTGTAGCGTGCGCCGAAGTTCAAGGTGAATTTGTCGCTCAGGTCGATGTCGATCTGGCCGAAGCCCGCGATCGTCTTCTGATCCTGAACGCCGCCGCCGTTAAAGAAGCGGAAGCCGCCGAGGACGCGCCGGATTTCGTTATAGGCGATGTCCTGCGTGAAATAATAGAAGCCCAGAGTGAGGTCGATGCGATCGAAGAATCGATTGTTGTATCGCAGCTCATTCGAAATCTGGTCCTGATCCAGCGTCGTGTCAGCGTGGAACAGCGACAGCGGCGTGCCGTCGATGTCGCCGCGCGTGACCTGCTCGAGATCACGCCAGCCGAATATGTTCGTGACGACGCCGCCCGCTCCCAGATCGAGCCGCCCGTCAGCGACGACCTGATTCCACGTGGCGTTGGTAAAGCCGGGCTCATTGATAGACATCCGGAACGTGTTTCTCGGCGCCGTGAAGAAGATGTTCGGCGTGCCGAGCCCGCTCGCATGGTTCTGCCCGACCGGACCCGGCCCGTTGACATCGCCATACTCGTAGCGGAGCGTCAGTTCAAAGCTGTCCGACGGAGTCCAGTTCAGAACCGGCCGGACCAGCACGGTTTCAGACTGCCCGGCGTTCTCGAACGCGTTAATGCCGGGGCCGGCGACTAGGGCGCCGATCGCCGGACCGAATGCTCCGATGGCGAGCGCATTGGGAACCGGTCCGCCGAGAAAATTCCGGAAATAACCTTCGTCCTTGTTGTAATAGGCGGCGACTTTCGCGCGCAGGACGCCCTCGATCAGCGGGCCGCCGA
This sequence comes from uncultured Caulobacterales bacterium, assembly GCA_964441615.1. Taxonomy (GTDB): domain Bacteria; phylum Pseudomonadota; class Alphaproteobacteria; order Caulobacterales; family Parvularculaceae; genus Amphiplicatus. The sequence goes on from CAYTVQ010000049.1 coordinate 5,782, forward strand.
TGGATCCCATTGCATAATAGTTCGCGCCGCCGCCGTTGAAGCCGCTTTCAACCGCGCCCTTGAGGCTGCCTTCCCATTCGTCGCCCGGCTTCTTCGTATTGATGAGAACGGCGCCGCCGGTCGTGTTCCGACCGAAGAGGATTCCTTGCGGACCCCGAAGCACTTCGACCGATTCCAGGTCGAAGATGTCGAGCACGACGCCCATGTTTACGCCGAGATAGACGCCGTCGACGAAGACGCCGACGGTCGGATCGATCGACGGAATCGACGAGTTGATCCCAAGGCCGCGAATCGAGAAATTTGCAATGCCCTTGACGGTACCGAGATCGTCGAGCTGCACGTTCGGCATGGCGTAGCTGAGGCTTTGAAGGTCTCTGACCTTTAGCGCGTCAAGCTGGTCCGCGCCGTAGGCCGTGACCGCGAGCGGAACATCCTGCACGTTCTCCGCGTCGGCTTTCTTCGTCGCGGTTACGAAGATTTCGTCTCGCAGCGTCTCCGCAGCACCCTGCGCGAACACAACTGCCGGCATTGATGCCGCCACGGCGAACGCAAGCGCCGGCGCAGAAACATGCGCCCAAAGCCGCTCTTTCATAAGTCCTCCCATCCGCAAGCCGGCCCCTGCCGCTTGCATTTTACTTTCCAATTGGATATCATAATCGAATTGGACGGGCGCGCCATAGCCGGAGGGCCGGCGACGGCGGCAAAACCCTGATCAGCGCCTGTTCCGTCGCTAGCTGTTGCAGTTCTTCAACACTCCGAGGAGTGAAGAAGCGGGTCCTGCGTGTCCTCCCGGTCGCGGGGCCTTCCCTGAGAAGCGGCGCTGACTGATCCAGAACACCCACGGATCGGCGGCGCCGCTTCATTTAAGAGTTAATGAGAAAACCGCAGCAGCAGCCAAATTCGCACCGCATGCAAACCCGCCAGCGCGCGCTGCGCGGCGACGCCGCACGAGGCCGCTGCAAGAAGCGGACGGCAAGGCCATTCTCCGCCGTCGGTCATCGGCGAGTCGATCAGAGAGATCCGCTTAAAGCCTGGAGCCTACCGACATGGCGCCGCCGTCCGCCGGAAGGCTGATCACCATGCCGTCCTTGCCGAGTATGATCCGGCCCGTGAATTTCTCCTTGGCGCCTTTAACGAAATAGCCCTCGATGAGCGGGCTCGGGACCGGCGGAATGATATGGCTGAAGACCAGCGTCTTCACCCTGGCTTGCGAAGCGATCTCCGCCGCCGCGACCGGGCTGGTGTGAATTGCCTTAATCTCGGTGAATATCTTCTGCAGCCGCGCACGGCCATCCTTGGCGAACACCGCGCCCATCGCGTCGACCATTTCCTCGTTCAACGCCTCGTGAACCAGAACGTCGGCGCCGGCGGCGATCCGGACGAGATTTGCAGATGGCGCGGTGTCGCCGCTGATGACCACGGAGCGGCCCTTGTAATCGAAGCGGTATCCGACGGCCGGGTGGATTTCTCCATGATCGACATTGAACGCGGTCACCGTGAGGCCGTCTTGTTCCCAGACGATCTGCGCCCCTGACTCGCCGATCGAAAATCTCCGTGCTTCGCCGCCGAACCCGGCCGCCGGCATCGCCTCGCCATGTTCTGCGATCCGGTAGGCCTTGTCGAAGGACATGGCTGCGTTGAACGCGCCGACCACCTCGTCGACTCCCTCCGGCCCGAAGACCGGCAGCGGCGACGTCGCGCCGCTGTTCGCCCAGCGCTGGATCAGAAAGTCGCCGAGACCGTCGATATGATCAGAATGATAATGCGTGAGGAACAAGGCCTGCGTCACACCAGGCCGCACGCCCATGGGACCGAGATTGCGCGCCGCGCCGGCGCCCATATCGACGATGAACAGCGATTTGCCGGCAATGATGAAATTGCAGGGCCCCTTTCGCGTGGTATCCGACATCGGCGATCCCGTCCCGCACAATCCGACATGCAATCCGTCCGGAAGCTCATCGACAAGGTCCCTCTCGATGTTTCGCGTCATGCCGCGCTTGAACATGGCTTCGCCGAGATCGGCGGCGAGCGCCGGGGCGAAAAAGCCCGGCGCTTGGCACAGCAAGACTGCGGCGACCGCGAAATTCCTCATCATAATTCCCTCCTCGCATCTGGTCGGCTGGCGATCTCTATCGGCCTTGGGCGGCGCTTGCGCCGCGGATTGCATCGATCATGCGGGCCTGATCGGGCGCGACCTCGCCGCTGAGCACCTTTGCGGTCGCTCCGCCGAATAGCCTCCCAAGCAGGGCCACATTGACCGCCGCGACATGAGCGCGGCCGTCACTCTTCTCGTACACGCTGATGGTGCAGGGCATCATCGCAGACAGGCGGCCGCCTCGGTCGTCCTGAAGCAGCGCGCCGGCATAATGCGGCTCGCAAAGCTCGACCAGGCGCACGGGCCTGAGCTGCGGCCCGCCGTTTCTGGCGACGTTCTCATCGAGCTTGCGAACCCCGGCGACGACCCATCCCTCCGCCTGCGCCGCCTCGCTCAGGCGCTCGACCGTCTCATCGACGCCGTATGCGCTCGCGACTTCTTCGATCAGCAAGGTTTGCGCGGCGAACGCGGCCATAAGCAGTCCCGCGATGGCGCCGGCGGTGAAAATCAGCGTGGTGCGGACGAATTTGATCATTTCAGTTCTCCCGGGCGGCCAAGGGGCAGGCCGTCATTGCGCGAAGCTGCGGATGACAAAGGCCACGACCGCGATCGCGCCGACCCCGGCGGCCCAAAGGCCGGCGAACCACGCCAACTGCTTCAACAGCTTTCGCGCGCTTCCGCGCATCAATGGTAACCTTTCGCTGGATCGACCTTCCCTCGGAAAACCCAATAGGCGTAACCGGTGTAGGCGAGGATGAGGGGCAGGAGGACGCCGGCGCCGATCAGCATGAATAGCTGGCTCGATACTGGCGCCGCCGCTTCAAAGATCGTCACCGATGTCGGAATGACATAGGGCCACATCGAAACGCCGAGGCCGGCGAAGCACAGCCCGAACAACCCGAGCGACAGAATGAAGGGCCAATGATCGCCGCCGCGCGTCGAATGGAGCGCGCGCAGCAGCAGAAATGCGATCGCCGCGACGAGAAGGGGAACGGGCGCGGCGAGCGCGAGGCCGGGCATCTCGAACCATCGCTTGTGATAGGCGGCGTCGAGATAGGGCGTGAACAGGCTGACAAGGACGATGAACCCGATGGCGCCGACAGCGAAGGCGCGCGCCAGGCCGCGGGCCCTCGCCTGAAGATCGCCCGACGTCTTCATTACAAGCCAGGCAGCGCCGAGCAATCCATAAGCTACGATCACGGCGACGCCGGTGACGAAGGAGAACGGACTGAGCCAGTCCCACCATCCGCCCGCATAAGCGCGGTCGGCCACCGAGACGCCTTCAAGCAGCGCGCCGAGCATCACGCCCTGGCTGAAACCTGCAACCGCCGAGCCGACGATGAACGCCCGATCCCACCATTTGCGCCAGCGCTCTGTCCGCCAGCGGAACTCGAACGCGACGCCGCGCAGCACCAGCGCAAGCAGCATCGCGATGACCGGCGCATAGAACGCCGGCATTAGGATCGCATAAGCCAGCGGAAAAGCGGCGAGAAGACCGCCGCCGCCGAGCACGAGCCAGGTTTCGTTGCCATCCCAGACCGGCGCGATGGAATTCATCAGAAGATCGCGATCCTGCTTCCTCGGATAGAAGGCAAACATCAGTCCGACGCCGAGATCGAAGCCGTCAAGAACGACATAGATGAAGACAGCAAGCGCCAGCAGGAGGGCCCATGCGATCGGAAGCGCTGTCGCGAGGTCCATGGCTGTCACTCCGCCGGCGCCGGAATCGCGCCGGGATCGATCTGCGCGGCAGGCGTGAGGCCCGCCGACCGGATCGGTCCGGGCTCCGCCGACGGCCCGCTCTCATGCGGCGCCGGCGGCTTGCCCATCAGCCGAAGAACATAAAAGACGCCGGCTCCGAACACGATGAAGTATACGACCGCGAAGACGGCGAGCGATGCGGCTACAGCGGGCGCCGCAACCGGCGCCGCCGCCTCCGCCGTCCTCAGCAGGCCGTGCACGACCCAGGGCTGGCGCCCGACCTCAGTCACAAACCATCCGGCGATGACGGCGATGATCCCCGACGGCGCCATGAGCAGGGCGGCGCGATGCAGCGGCTTTGAATCGAACAGCCGGCGTCGCAATCGTGCGACAACACTCCAGGCTCCGACCAGCGCCATCAACGTGCCAATGCCGACCATGATCCGAAACGCCCAGAATACGATCGCGACAGGCGGCTCCTGATCGTCAGGGATGGTGTCGAGCCCGGCGAGCGGCGCATTCGGATCATGCTTCAGAATGAGGCTCGACAGTTTAGGAATCTCGATTGTCGCACGCATCTCGCCCGCCGCCTGATCCGGCAAACCGAACAGGATCAGCGGCGCCCCATGGGGATGACTCTCAAAATGGCCCTCCATCGCCATCACTTTCACCGGCTGATGCTCGAGCGTGTTAAGGCCATGCAGGTCGCCGAGAAAAATCTGAACCGGCGATACGATCGCCGCCATCCACATCGCCATGGAAAACATGATGCGGACTCCGTCATTGGCGCCCCTGCCCTTCAGCAGATGCCAGGCGCCGACGCCGCCGACGATGAACGCGGTGGTCAGATAGGACGCCGTCAGCGTGTGGGCGAGGCGATAGGGAGAGCTCGGATTGAAGATGATCTCGATCCAGTTCTCCGGCATGAACTGGCCGTTGCCTGCGATCGAATAGCCGGCCGGCGTCTGCATCCAGCTGTTCACTGAAAGAATCCAGGTCGCCGAGATCGCAGTTCCGACCGCCACCATGGCGGTCGCGAACATGTGCAGCGAGGCGCCGACCTTGTCCCGGCCAAACAGCATGATGCCGAGGAAGCCCGCCTCGAGAAAGAACGCCGTCAGCACCTCATAGGCGAGCAGCGGGCCGATGACCGGACCCGCCTTGTCGGAAAACACCGACCAGTTTGTGCCGAACTGATAGGACATGGTGATGCCGGACACGACGCCCATGGCGAAGATGATCGCGAATATCTTCGACCAGTATTTGAAGAGATCGAGAAAGGCCTCCCGGCGCGTTCGCAGCCAGAGGGCGTTCAGCACGGCGAGGTAGCTTGCAAGGCCGATCGTAATCGAAGGGAAAATGAAGTGGAATGCGACCGTGAACGCGAACTGGATCCGCGCGAGCAGCACCGCCTCGGCGTTTTCAATCATGGCGTCGCATCCTTTCCATACCCATGCGTCGCAGCGCACGACGCCGGCTGGACGGCGCCGCAGCTCGATGCTTGGGGAGAGAAGGCAACATCCCTGCTGCGGCGCCGGCCTGCCGCCACGACACGGCAACCACGGTCTTGAAATGCATTCCGGCTCCGCAAACCCCATTTGCGCCCGCCGGACGCCGATCCATGCCGCCTGGTCGCAGGGTGAGCCGGCTCATTCATCACGCTCCCGCCGGGATCGGCGCGCGCGCGCCGGCTGCAGTCCGGCTCGCAAGCGGGCGACCGTCGTCGCGCAATGCGACATAAATCGCCGGAATGACGAGCACGGTGAGCATGGTCGACGAAGCGAGCCCGAACAGAAGCGAAATCGCCAATCCCTGAAAAATGGGGTCAAAGAGAATGACAGCCGCGCCGATCATCGCGGCCAGCGCCGTCAGCAGGATGGGCTTGAAGCGGATCGCTCCGGCCTCCAGCAGCACCTCGCGCAGGGAACGCCCTTCGCCCTGCGCGTGGCGGATGAAATCGACGAGAAGAATCGAATTGCGCACGATGATTCCGGCGAGAGCGATGAATCCGATCATCGACGTCGCAGTGAACGACGCATTGAAGAGAATGTGGCCGATGACGATGCCGACCAGCGTCAACGGGACAGGCGTCAGAATGATGAGCGGCAGCCGAAAGCTCCCGAACTGCGCGACAACGAGAATATAGATACCGGCCAGCGCGACGGCGAATGCCGCGCCCATGTCGCGGAAAGTGACATAGGTGACTTCCCATTCGCCGTCCCAGAGGATCGTCGGCCTCGACTCATCCGCTGGCTGACCATAAAAGCGCACGTCAGGCTGCGGCAGCTCGCCCCAATCTGCCGTCTTGATCGCGCGGTTGACGTCAAGAATCCCGTAAATCGGAGCTTCATAGGCGCCCGCGAGTTCGGCGAGCACCATTTCCGCGAACTTTCCGTCGCGGCGGAATATCGGATAGTCCGCAGTCTCTTCCACTGCGGTCACGACTTCGCCGAGCTCGACGAGGCGGCCCGACTTCGACATGCCCACCGGCGTCGCGCCGATTTCCTTTGTCCACGCGCGGGCCGATGTCGGGAGACGCACAGCGATCTCGAGGGGATTGCGCCCCTCGCCCCGATGCGAATAGCCGATGACGCGGCCGTCAAAGATTGCGCCGATCGACGCCATGACCTCGCCTTCGTCAAGACCGAAATACTCGATCTTCGATCGGTCGGCGGCGAGGCGCAGCACGGGCCTTGGCGCGCCGAACGAATCGTCGATATCGACAATATACGGAACGGAGGCGAAGATTTCTTTCACCTTCGTCGCCGTCTTGCGCCTGGTCTCTGCGTCAGGACCGTAGATTTCGGCGAGCAGCGTGGAGATGACCGGCGGGCCGGGGGGCACTTCGACCACTTTTAGGGAGGCTCCAGGCGGCATCGCGACTGGTTCCAGTCGCTTTCGCAGGTCGAGCGCGATTGCGTGACTTGCACGTTGGCGCTCGGACTTGGATTCAAGCGTCACCTGAAGGTCGCCGAGCTCAGGCCGCGCGCGCAGAAAGTAATGGCGCACAAGCCCGTTGAAATTGAAAGGCGCGGCCGTGCCGGCGTGGATATCGACGGCGACGACTTCCGGAACCTCCAGCGCCCTGCGCGCCGCCTCCAGCAGGACGCGCTCGGTATCTTCCAGACTCGACCCCTCCGGAAGATCAACGACGACCTGGATTTCCGACTTGTTGTCGAATGGCAGGAGCTTCACGCGAACCGTCTTGGTCGCAAACAATCCACAGGCGACAAGCGTGGCGGCGCCGACCGCGATCAGAAATCGCCAGGCCGAGCGCCGCGTCCGGATCACCGGCCCGGCCAGTCTCCGGTAGAACCGCCCGAACGCCCCTTCGCCATGCGCGGCCGCATGCGCCGCATGCGCCTGGCGAGGCGAGAGCTTCGTCATGAGCCAGGGCGCGATCACCACCGCCACCAGAAAGGAGAACAGCATTGCAGCCGACGCATTGGCGGGAATGGGCGCCATATAGGGCCCCATCAGTCCGGAAACGAACATCATCGGAAGCAATGCTGCGATCACCGGGGGGGGGGCGGTGGTGGGGGGGGGGGGGGGGGGGG